>NZ_JBSFNS010000037.1:51929-73627 GCF_053587275.1 Amycolatopsis sp. NPDC003676 | reverse complement strand
CGACGCGCATCCGGACACGGTGCAGATCGGCTGGATGCTGCCCCACGGCGGATACGCCGACGTGCTCGAAGCGGGCGTGGACCGACCGGCATCGCCACTCACGAGGGCTCCCGCAACCGGCGCGCCCCCACCACCGACACCGCGGGCAGCACCGCCAGCGCCAGCAAGGCCCACTGCAATCCGGCCGCGTTGGCGAGCGCTCCCACGGCAGGCGCGGCCACCCCGCCGACGCTCACCGCCAGTCCAAGCGTCACCCCGCTGGCGGTCCCGAGCCGGTTCGGCAGGTAGTCCTGCCCCAGCGTGACGTGCAGCGAGAACGGCACGTACAACGCCACCGCCGCAAGCGCGACCAGCGGAAACACGCCGTATCCCGGCACCAGCGCGATCCCGGCGACCGCAGGCACCGCCGCCGCATACGACACGCGGACCGTGCGGATGCGCCCCCACCTTCCAGCCAGCACACCGCCCAGCAGCGTGCCCAGCGCGCCGACTCCGAACAGCACCACCAACGCCACCTCCCCGGCGAGCACACTGCCGGTCCGCTGCGTGACCCAGATGGCGAGGAAGGTGTTGAGCGAGAAAGCCGCGATGGAGCGTCCGACGACCACGACGGTCAGCCAGCCGAACTGACGCCAATCGTCGTGCCCGGCGTGCGCCCGGTGTCGCGCGGCCGAATGCAGGTCGCTCATCCGCCGGAACAACGCGGCGATCACCACCCCGGCGACGAGCGCGGGCAGCACCAAATACGGCGTCGCGCCGAGTCCGCCCGCTTGCAGCACCGGGGTGACGACGATCGGCCCGAGCGCGAAACCGACGTTGCCGCCCAAGGAAAACCAGCTCATCCCGACGTGGCCGCGCCCGGCGATCCGACGGGCGATCCGCGCCGATTCCGGGTGGTAGGCCGCGACGCCGAGGCCGGACAGCGCGATCGCGAGCCAGGTCAGCGCGTAAGAATCGGCGAGCCCGGAGAGTCCGATCCCGGCCCCGGCGACCGTCATCCCCACCGGCACGAGCCACGGCATCGGCCGCCGGTCGGTCAGCACGCCGAACAGCGGCTGGACCACCGAGGACAGCAGCGTCGCGGCCACCGTGATCCCGGCCGCGGCGAGATAGCCGTAATGCCGCTCGGCGACCAGAAACGGCACGAGTGCGGGGACCGCGCCCTGGTAGAGGTCGTCGACCGCGTGGCCGAGCACCATCAGCGGCATCGGCCAGCGCGCGGTCCGGGCCGGGAGTGTCGTCGTCACCCGATCATCGTCAGATCGGGGTGGGTCTTCGCGATTCCGTTATTATGCCGAGTTATGTCGATTTCCGGCCATCTGCCCGCGGCTCCCACGAACATCCGGGACCTGGCGGCGACCGCGAGCATTGCCGAGCACTGGCACGACGAGCACCAGATCGTCTACGCCAGCAGCGGCGTCCTCGCGGTGCACACCGACCGGTCGCGGTGGATCACGCCCGCGCACCGAGCGCTGTGGATTCCGGCGGGCACCGTGCACTCCCACCGCGCTTACGGCGTCACGCGGCTGCACCTGTTCGGTTTTCCGCAGGAGCTGAGCCCGTTGCCGGTGACCGAGCCGACCGCGCTCGCAGTCACTCCGCTGCTGCGGGAACTGCTGATCGCGTACACCGAACTCGGCGAGGACCGTGCGACGCCTGCCGGACAACGGATGCGGGCGGTGTTGTTCGACCAGCTCACCCTCGCGCCGGAACGTCCGGTGCAGGTTCCGGCCGCGCACGATCCGCGGCTGGTCGCCGTGTGCCAACTGCTGGAGGAAGATCCTTCTGACTCGCGCAGTTTGGCAGCGCTGGGCCGGACCGTCGGCGCCAGCGGCCGGACACTGACCCGGCTGTTCCGCGCGGATACCGGCATGACGTTTCCGCAGTGGCGCACCCAGCTCCGGCTCTATCACGCCCTGCGGCTACTGGTGGAGGGTCGATCGGTCACGGCCGTGGCGCAGCAGTGCGGGTTTGCCACGGCCAGCGCGTTCATCGACGTGTTCCGGCGTTCCCTTGGTCATACGCCGGGGTCTTATCTCCACAGTGGACAGACCGGATCCGGCGGCGCACCACGAGACTCGCCGCCAGCCGGTTGACGCCGAACGAGACGAGGATCAGCCCGGTCGCGTCGAGCAGGTGCGCGCCGAGAACGCTGGCCAGCGCGAATGAGCCGACGCGGACCGCGAGAAAGACCGCCCACAGCACGATTCCCGCGCCAGTGAGCCGATACTGCAGCACGCCTGCCTGCCGGAACCGCGTCACGTAGCCCATCGCGGTGCCGGTGCCCGCGACCAGGACGAGTTCGCCGACCAACAGCCAATCCGCCGACTCGAACCCGCCGCCCAGCTCGAACCCGAGGTAAACCAGCCCCACCGCGATCAGGAGAACCGGCATCAGCAGCATCCGCCGCGGTTCGGCGGAGCGCCACTGGAACTGCCGCACGATCAGGATTCCGATCCCGAGCGCGAGGAGCACGTCGTCGACCATCGCCAACTCCATCACTGGTGATACTTCCCCGAATGTATCACCAGTGATTGAATGGGGCCATGCGCGCCGCCGACCTGCACCGACTCGCCCGCGCCCTGCGCGAGATCGCCCTGACCAGCACCGGGAACACCGGCGCGGATCAGGTCAACGCGGGAGAACTGGCGGTGATCGAGGACGTCTCGCGCAATCCCGGCGCGACGATCAGCGACGTGACCCGCCGGACCGGGCTGGCGCAGAGCCTCGTCTCCCGGATCACGCACCGGATGGCGGACGCGGGCGTCGTGCGCGTGCGTCCCGACGAGAAGGACCGGCGCAAGTCGCGACTGGAGATCGAACCGTCCGCCCGCGCGATGTTCCGCACCCGCGCGGACGGTTCGATCGCCTCAGCCTTGGCCGCGCACGCACCGAAACTCAGTGCCGTGCAGCGGAAAGAACTCACCCACCACCTCGCCGAGGCGGAGCGACTGCTGCGAGAAGGTCAGGAATAACTGCGCGGCGTCCACACGATCGACCGCCCGTCCGGCCCTTCCTCCACGACCGTGCGCGAAGAACCCACAATCAGCAGGCAGCGCATGTCCACTGTGGCCGGATCAAGCTCGCCGAGCGTAGTAACCCGAACGTCTTCCTCCGGCCCGCCGACATCGCGGGCCACCACCACCGGTGTCTCCGGATCCCGGTGCCGCAAAAGGACTTCCCGCGCGTTCGCCAGCTGCGTCACCCGAGTCCGCGAAGCCGGGTTGTACAACGCCAGCACCAAATCCGCCGCACCAGCCGCGTCGAGGCGACGTTCGATGATGTCCCACGGCTTCAATCGGTCCGAAAGGGACAGCACGCAATAGTCGTGCCCCAACGGCGCTCCGACGCGCGACGCGGCCGCCTGCGCCGCCGTTACCCCGGGCACGATCCGCACCCGCGCACCAGCGCCGTTCCCGGCCGAAACCTGTTCCAGCACCGCCGAAGCCATCGCGAACACGCCCGGATCCCCGGACGACACCACGGCCACCCGCGCACCCGTCGCGGCCAGCTGCAACGCCTCGACCGCCCGGTCCGCCTCGACCCGGTTCCCCGACGCGTGCCGCTGCTGCCCCGCCCGCTGCGGAACCCGCGCGACATACGGCCCGTAGCCGACGATGTGGTCCGCCGCCGCCAATTCCGCGGACGCTTCCGGCGTCAACCACTCCGGCCCGGCCGGACCGAGCCCGACGACCACGACCTCGCCGCCCTCCACCGGTGCCGAAGCGCTCGCCGGAACCGCCGGTTCACCGTCCACACGCGACTTGTAAGCCGGGCTTGGCAGCAATGCCAAGGAGAAATACGGGACCGACTCCGGGTCGACGTCCGCGAACGGCTCCACCCGCTGCTGTCCCCAGGTCGCCCGCTCGACATACCAGGCGTCGTCGAGCTTGCCCGCCTCCGCGAGCGCTTCCCGGACAGAACCGAAGGTACGGCCCAATTTCAGCACCGTCGCCGCTTCGGTGTCCGCGAGCCGCCGCGCCAATTCGGGCGCTGGCAACGTTCCCGGCAGCACAGTGAGCACTTCGTCCCGCTGCACCAACGGGCGGCCGAGCACCGACGACGCCGCGCTCACCGACGTCACGCCGGGAACCACCTCGGTCTCGAACCGCCCGACAAGCCGCTCGTGCATGTACATGTAGGAGCCGTAGAAGAACGGATCTCCCTCGCACAGCAGCACCACGTCACGCCCGGCGTCGAGATGCTCGGCAAGCTTTTTCGCGCTCAGCTCGTAGAAATCGGCGATCGCGCCTTCATACCCGCCGGGATGGTCGGTGGTCTCCGTGGTGACCGGATAGACCAGCCGCTCTTCCAGCTGCCCCTCGCGCAGATACGGCTCGGCCACCGACCGCGCGATGCTGCGCCCGTGGCGCGCGCTGTGGTAGGCGATGACGTCCGCCTCGCCGATCAGCCGCGCTGCTTTGACCGTCATCAGTTCCGGATCGCCGGGGCCCAGCCCGACGCCGTACAGCCGCCCCGTCATTCGACCGCGCTCGCAATCGCGTTCACGGCGCCGACGGCCATCGCACTGCCGCCGCGACGGCCGTGTACGACCAGATACGGCGCGGGCGCCCGCTTCGCCAGTTCCACTTTGGACTCAGCCGCGCCGACAAACCCCACCGGCACCCCGATGATCGCGGCCGGTGCGCCGACGCCCTCGTCCAGCAGCTCCAGCAACCGGAACAACGCGGTCGGCGCGTTCCCGATGGCCACCACCGAACCGGGCAGCCGATCGCGCCACAGCTCCAGCGCGGCGGCCGACCGCGTGGTGCCCAGCCGTTCGGCCAGCCCGGGCACGCTCGGGTCGGCCAAAGTGCAGACGACGTCGTTCGCCGCGGGCAGCCGTTTGCGCGTGATGCCGCTGGCGATCATCTGCGCGTCGCACAGGATCGGCGCACCCGCCTCCAGCGCGGCGCGGCCCGCCTCGACCACGTCGAGCGAGTACCGCAGGTCGTCGACCAGGTCGACCATGCCGCAGGAGTGGATCATCCGGACCGCGACGCCGGCGACGTCGTCGGGCAGGATCGCCAGGTCCGCCTCTTCGCGGATCGTGGCGAACGAGTGCCGGTAGATCTCGGCCCCGTCCCGCAGGTAGTCGATCACGAAGGTCCCTTTCTCGCCAACGCATCCGCCAACTCGGACGCCGGGGTCCAGCGTCCGTCGACACGGTAGCCGCCGGGTTCGGCGACGACGTCGCGGTGGGCCCCGGACGGCCGTCCGCACCGCCGGGCACAGCCCGAAACGTGCACCAACTGCCCGTCCGCGACCAGTGTCGCCGCGTCCGCGCGGACGTCGGCGAGAGACTTCGCACACCCCGGCGCGCCGATGCAGGCGCTAAGCTCCGCCGTCGCCGGATCCGTCGACAGTCCCGCCGCGTGCAGTAGCTCGACGTCCGCGCCGCCGGGCAGCAGCACCGAACGCCACGGCGTGACCACGGCGTCGCCGAAGTCCGCGAGCGTGCGCAGCTGCGCGGCAGTCAGCTGGCCAAACCGCGGCGCGACCCCGACCGCCTCGCCGCCGTCGTCGCGCTGGATCCGGCCGACCGTTGGGTCGATTCGGCTCGGCCGGGGTTGCGGCGCTTCCCGCGGACCGTCCGGCAGCAGCGTCGAAGGATCGTCCAGCTCTCCGATCCGCCACGCCGAACCTCGCGTGCGCGCAAACGTTTCCGCCACGGTGAGCAGCGCGAACACCGCCTCGTCGCGCGGCACCGGCCAGCCGGAATCAGCGCCCGCCAGCAGCACCACACCGGTCGACTCGCTGGTCGCGCGCCAGCAAACGTCCGTGCCCACGACGTCGCCGCGACCGTCGTCAAAGCCGAAGAGAAACCGTCCCGGCAGCTCTGCGAGCTCCGGCCGCGCGCACAGCTCGCGATCCAGCTTCGCGGAAAGCCCCCGGACGTCCGCGAGCCCGCCGCGAATCCCGCTCAACGGCGAAGCCAGGACGTTCCGCACGCGTTCGTGACTCGGCGACGGCAGCAACCCGGCTTCGGTCAGCCGTCCCGCCAAGCCCGGACGGCGCACTCCGCGCAGCTGGACGTTCGCCCGCGAGGTCAGATGCACGTCGCCGTCGCCGAGGTCTTCCGCACAGGTTGCCAAGGCGCGCAACCGATCCGCGCTCACCACGCCGCCGGGAAGCCGGACCCTGGCGAGCGGCCCGTCCGCCGCGTCGTGCGTCGCGAAGACTCCGGGACAGGCGTCGGCGCGCACGCGGGCAGGGCTGGACATGGCGCTCACTGTAACCCGCGGCTGATTCAACAGGCTTGCGATCATATGTAGTACATCTGCTACATTCCATCGCACAGGGAGGATGGGGGTTATCCAATGAGAGATCAAGCGGACACCGTGCTCCGCGTCGAAGGCCTGCGCATGCGCTACGGCACGAACGACGTGCTGCACGGCACGTCGTTCACCGCGCACCGCGGCGAGGTGCTGTGCCTGCTGGGGCCGAACGGGGCGGGCAAGACCACGACGATCGAAATCCTCGAAGGGTTCCGTATGCGGTCCGCGGGCGAGGTTTCCGTGCTGGGCACCGACCCCGCGCGCGGCGGCGAGGATTGGAGGGCGCGGCTGGGGGTCGTCCTCCAGTCCTGGCGCGACCACGGCAAATGGCGCGTGCGCGAACTGCTCGACCTGCTCGGGTCGTTCTACGCGCCGTACTCCACCGACCGGATCCGCCGCCCGTGGGACACCGACGAGCTGATCGAGGCGGTCGGGCTTTCCGAGCACGCGGGCAAGAAGATCCGGATGCTGTCCGGCGGGCAGCGGCGCAGGCTGGACGTGGCGATCGGCATCGTCGGCCGTCCCGAGCTGCTGTTCCTCGACGAGCCGACGGCCGGGTTCGATCCGCGGGCGCGGCGCGATTTCCACGAGCTCGTGCACCGGCTCGCCGACGACGACACCACGATCCTGCTCACCACGCACGACCTCGACGAGGCCGAGAAGCTCGCCGACCGGATCCTGATCCTGAGCGGCGGCCACATCGTCGCCGACGGTTCGCCGGACCAGCTGAGCAGGCAGATCGCGGGCGAGGCCGAGGTGCGCTGGACGGTCGACGGACAGCGGTTCGTGCACTCGACCACGGAGGCGACGAAGTACGTGTACGAGTTGTTCAAGCAGCACGGCGAAGCGGTCGCCGACCTGGAGGTCCGTCGCGCGTCGCTGGAGGACACCTACCTGACGCTCGTGCAGCGCGCGGAGTCCGGGCTGGCTGAAGCAGGTGCGCGATGACGGCGTCGGCACAGCGGACCGCGGCGCGGGCCGGACTCCGCCGCGGGTTCATCGAATTCCGCCAGCAGTGGACGAACCGGGACGACCTGATCGGCCAGCTCGTCTGGCTGGCGATGATCTTCGGCACGCTGTTTTTCATGCGTGACGCGCACCTGCCGGGCACCTCGTTCTCGCTGGGCGCCGCGACGGTGCCCAGCGTGATCGGCGCGGGCCTCGTGTTCAACGGCATGTCCGCCGTCGCGGGCTCGCTGATCGTCGACCGCGAGGACGGCACGTTGCTGCGGGCGAAGGCGACGCCGAACGGGATGTTCGGCTATCTCGTCGGGAAGATCACGACGTTCTCGATGATGCAGGTCGCGAGCATCGTCGTGATGCTGGTGCCGTCGTTGTTCCTGTTCGACGGGCTGGCCCCGGACGGGTTCTTCTCGATCCTGAACCTGGTGTGGGTGCTCGCCGCGGGCCTCGTCGCGACCATGCCGATCGGCGCCGCGATCGGCTCGCTGATCCAGGACTCGCGGATGATGGCGCTGGTCATGCTGCCGGTGCTCGGGCTCGGCGCGATCTCCGGGATCTTCTACCCGATCACCGCGCTGCCGGTCTGGCTGCAGGACGTCGGGCAGGTGTTCCCGATGTACTGGCTCGGCCTCGGCATGCGCTCGGCACTGCTGCCCGACCAGGCGGTCGTCGTCGAAATCGGGCAGTCGTGGCGGCCGTGGGCGACCCTGGGGGTGCTGCTCGCGTGGGCCGTGATCGGATTGGTGCTGGCCCCGATCCTGCTGAAGCGGATGGCCCGGCGCGAATCGGGGTCGTCGGTGGCGGCGCGACGGGAAAGGGCACTTCAGCGTGTGTGAGGCGCGGTGAGCGAGAACGTCTACAACCGCATCGCGGTGCTGCGCGCCGAACGCGGCATCTCGCGGCGGCAGCTCGCGGACGCGCTCGGCGTGCACTACCAGACCATCGGGTACCTGGAGCGCGGCGAGTACAGCCCGAGCCTTTACCTCGCGTTGCGGATCGCGGAGTTCTTCGAGGTCGCGGTGGAGGTGCTCTTCTCCACCGCGCCCTTCCCGCGCATCGGGGACGAAAGCAAGCCCGCGTGAGGGTCTGCTCACCTTGACGGCGCGGGTGCGCCCGGCGAGAGTAAGAGCGCACACGCGTCGGCACGCGGAGGAACCCGGTGCGAATCCGGGGCGGTCCCGCCACTGTGACCGGCGGCCCCGCGGCCGCCGGCAGCCAGGAACTCCCGCCGGCGACACCGTCGACCCGGGGCGCGGACACCCCGAGTGAGGAACGCCGTGATCCTGCTGCTGTCCACTTCGGACACCGACCTGCTCAGCGCCCGGGCCAGCGGCGCGGACTACCGGCTCGGCAACCCGTCCCGGCTTCCGCTCGGCGACCTGCCCGGGCTGCTCGAGGGCTGCTCGATCGTCGTCGTCCGGATTCTCGGCACGCCGCGGACCTGGCAAGAAGGCCTGGACACGCTGCGCGCGTCCGGTGCGCACGTGGTCGTGCTGGGCGGCGAGCAGACGCCGGACGCGGAGCTGATGAAGCTCTCCACGACTCCGGCCGGGATCGCCGCCCAAGCGCATCTGTACCTCGCGCAGGGCGGTCCGGAGAACCTCACGCAGCTGCACCGCTTCCTGTCCGACACCCTGCTCCTGACCGGCGAAGGCTTCGAGCCGCCCGCCGAACTCCCGTCGTGGGGCGTGCTTTCGCGGCCGGCTCCGGCGGGTGATGGCCCGGTCATCGGGATCCTCTACTACCGCGCGCACCACCTGTCCGGAAACACCGGCTTCGTGCACGCATTGGCCGACGCGGTCGAGTCCGCGGGCGGCCGGGCGTTGCCGATCCACACCGCGTCCCTGCGCACGCGCGCGCCGGAGATGATGGCTGAGCTCGGCAAGGTCGACGCCCTGCTGGTCACTGTGCTCGCGGCGGGCGGCACCCGTCCGTCGGAAGCCGGAGCCGGCGGGGACGACGAATCGTGGGACGTCGCGGAAATGGCCGCGCTGGACGTGCCGGTGCTGCAGGCGTTGTGCCTGACCAGCGACCGCGAAACCTGGTCCGCCAGCGACGACGGCCTGTCCCCGCTCGACGCGGGCAACCAGATGGCGGTACCGGAATTCGACGGCCGGATCATCACCGTCCCGTTCTCCTTCAAGGAATTCGACGACGACGGCCTCCCCCGCTACATCGCCGACGCCGAACGCGCCTCCCGCGTCGCCCGCATCGCTCTCGCGCACGCCCGGCTCCGCCACACCCCGCCTGCTTCCCGCCGGATCGCCCTGATGCTGTCCGCGTACCCCACGAAGCACTCGCGCGTCGGCAACGCAGTCGGCCTGGATACTCCTGCTTCGGCGATCAAACTCCTGCGCCTCATGCGCGAACGCGGCTACGACCTCGGCACGGACGCTTTCCCCGGCGTCGACCCGACCGGCACCGACCAGCCGGACGGCGACGCCTTGATCCACGCCCTGATCGCCGCGGGCGGCCAGGACCCTGAGTGGCTCACCGAAGAACAGCTGTCCGGCAACCCGATCCGCGTCCCCGCCGCCCGCTACCGCTCGTGGTTCGCCGCCTTGCCGGTCGAGTTGCGGGAAGCGATGGAAGAACACTGGGGCCCCGCACCGGGTTCGCTGTATGTCGACACGTCGGCAAACCCCGAGGGGGACATCGTCCTGGCGTCGCTGCAGTCCGGCAACGTCATCCTGATGATCCAGCCGCCCCGCGGGTTCGGCGAAAACCCGGTCGCGATCTACCACAACCCGGACCTGCCGCCGAGCCACCACTACCTCGCCGCCTACCGCTGGCTGGAAGAGGAATTCGGCGCGCACGCCGTCGTCCACCTCGGCAAACACGGTTCACTGGAATGGCTGCCCGGCAAGACCGCAGGCCTCTCCGCCGCCTGCGCACCCGACGCGGTCCTAGGCAATCTGCCGTTGGTGTACCCGTTCCTGATCAACGACCCCGGCGAAGGCGCGCAAGCGAAACGCCGCGCGCACGCGACCATCGTGGACCACCTGGTCCCGCCCATGGCCCGCGCGGAATCGTATGGCGACCTGGCCCGCCTGGAGCAGTTGCTGGACGAGCACGCCAACATCGCCGCGATGGACCCGGCGAAGCTCCCGGCGATCCGCGCCCAGATCTGGACTCTCATCCAGGCCGCGAAACTCGACCACGACCTCGGCGTCGACGAACGCCCGCACGACGCGGAGTTCGACGACTTCCTGCTGCACATCGACGGCTGGCTGTGCGAGGTCAAGGACGCCCAAATCCGCGACGGCCTGCACATCCTGGGCGAGGCCCCGGTCGGCGAGGCCCGCGTCAACCTGGTCCTCGCGATGCTCCGAGCCCAGCAAATGTGGGGCGGCAAGCAAGGCGCCGTCCCCGGCCTCCGTTCCGCCCTTGGCCTGAAGGAAAACTCGGACGCCCCGCTGTCCGAAGTGGACGCCATCGAAACCACCGCGCACACCTTGGTTTCTTTGATGGAGACCAACGCGTGGTCACCTTCTTCGGTCTCTTCAGTGGTGAGCGAAGTCCTGGGCACTTTCGATGCCGAAGTCGCCCGCGTCCTGACCTTCGCCGCCACCGAAATCGTCCCCCGCCTGGCCGGCACCTCGTCCGAAGTAGACGCAGTCCTGCATGCACTGGACGGCGGCTACATCCCCGCCGGCCCCAGCGGTTCCCCTTTGCGCGGCTTGGTGAACGTCCTGCCGACCGGCCGGAACTTCTACACCGTCGACCCGAAAGCCATCCCCAGCCGCCTGGCCTGGGAAACCGGCCAGGCCCTGGCCGACTCCCTGCTCCGCCGCTACCGCGAAGACACCGGCGACTGGCCCCGGTCCGTCGGCCTGTCGGTCTGGGGCACCTCCGCCATGCGCACCTCCGGCGACGACGCCGCCGAAGTCCTGGCATTACTGGGAATCCAGCCGGTCTGGGACGAGGCGTCCCGCCGCGTAACCGGCATCGAGCCCATCCCGCTGTCCGAACTGGGCCGCCCGAGGATCGACGTGACAGTCCGCATCAGCGGCTTCTTCCGCGACGCTTTCCCGCACGTCATCACCCTCCTGGACGACGCCGTCCGCCTAGCCGCTTCCCTGGACGAACCGGAATCCTCCAACTACGTCCGCGCCCACGTAGCCGCGGACCTGGCCGCACACGGTGACAATCGCCGAGCCACCACGCGAATCTTCGGCTCGAAACCAGGCGCATACGGAGCCGGCCTGCTCCCGTTGATGGACTCCGGAAACTGGCGCGACGACAAGGATTTGGCCGAGGTCTACGCAGTCTGGGGCGGCTTCGCCTACGGCAGGGATTTGGACGGCCGCCCCGCGCGCGAGGACATGGAATCGTCGTACAAACGCATCGTGGTGGCCGCGAAGAACACGGACACCCGCGAACACGACATCGCCGACTCAGACGACTATTTCCAGTACCACGGCGGAATGATCGCCACCGTCCGCGCCCTGACCGGCTCCGCCCCCGCCTCGTACGTCGGCGATTCCACCACGCCAGATGCCGTCCGTACTCGAACCCTGGGCGAAGAAACGGCCCGCGTCTTCCGCGCACGGGTGGTCAACCCGAGGTGGCTGTCCGCCATGCGCCGCCACGGCTACAAGGGCGCTTTCGAACTCGCGGCCACTGTGGACTACCTGTTCGGCTTCGACGCGACCGCTGGTGTGGTCGGCGACTGGATGTACGAGAAGTTGTCGCAGTCGTATGTCTTGGATGAGGAAAACCAGCAGTTCCTGCGGGACGCGAACCCGTGGGCTTTGCGGGGAATCATCGAACGCCTGACGGAGGCTGCGGACCGAGGGCTGTGGGAAGAGCCGGATCCGGAGTTGCTGGCTGAGATGCGTGAGGTGTACCTGACGCTGGAAGGCGATCTGGAGAACGACTGAGCCTCGTCGCGGGTGGCCTCGGCTGGTTCGGATTCGGCCAGCTGAGGCCACCCGGCGAACTTACCGCTGGCGTGCTGCTCCCCTTCGCGGCGATTCCATTCACGGGCCCCTACCCGCCGTCCCGCCGCAACCGACGGCCTCATGCGCTGTCCCAGCTCATCTGGCCGTACCGCGCCCGCGCCGAGCTTGCCCGCGCCTTCTCGAAGGACTCACTAGGCCAGCCGCTCCACCGGCCTCCGCTACCCGGGCACCCGCTCCGCCGAACAGCCGCCGTCACCGCCCGTCACCGCCAGTCAGCCACCGTCACCGCTGTCCCGCCAACCCCCATGCCGATCAGCCGCACGCTCCGCGTGCGAGAGTCCTCACCCTGCTGCGCGGCTTACCTCGGCCACGCACGCCGCCCCTCCAGCGCCCGCCCCCGCGTCCACCCGCAGCGTGAGCCCTATCGCCAAGCCCGCCCAGCCCAGCCACGCCACCACCACTGCTCCCGCCACCACGCACCGAGCCGTCCGAGCTTTCCCCGCCGCCCGACCACCGCAGTCCTCGCGCCGCGCCCCCTGGCGGCACCCGTCCAGTCCAACCGCACCGTCACCGTCTCCCCTTCCCCCAGCGGACCACTCGCCCCCGCGGTCCGCGTCCCTTTGCGCGGAACCGTTGCGCCACAAGGGTGAACCCGCTCCCACCGAATTCCGGCATACGCCCCGAACCCGTCCCCCGCCGGACAAGAGCAGCCGACCGCACCTTGACTTCATAATGGTCTAGTCCAATGCTTACCGCATCAAATTTTCCGCATGTTCGCCGGAGGACAGATGCAGCGAAGCAGACTGGCCGCCACACTCGTCGCCGCCGCTACCGTGGCCGGAGCAGCTGCCGTGGTGGCCGCGACCGCCCACGCGCAGACCGGGACGTCGACCGGCCTCGACAACAATTGGTACGCCGCCGCGCCGTACCTCATGCCGCAGAGCAACAACCCGCCCGACCCGGTGACCGTCATGAACGCGACCGGGCAGAAAGCGTTCCAGCTGGCCTTCATCCTCGCGCCCAAGGGCGGCGGATGCAGTCCCACCTGGGACGGCACATCGCCGGTTTCCTCGGACACGACCGTCGGCGACGCGATCAACCGCATCCGCGGCAACGGCGGCGACGTGTCGGTTTCGGTCGGCGGCTACGGCGGCACGAAGCTGGGCCAGACCTGCGGCACTGTCGACGCGACCGCCGCCGCCTACCAGCAGGTCGTGGCGAAATACAACCTGAAGGCGATCGACTTCGACCTCGAAGAACCCGAGTACGAAGACACCGCTGCCATCGCGAACGAACTCGGCGCCGCGAAGAAACTGCAGGCGGACAACCCCGGGCTGTTCGTCTCGGTGACCATGCCGGGAACCGCCGCGGGCACCGGCTGGTTCGGCACCCAGTTGCTGGACCAGGCGAAGTCGATCGGCTTCTCCCCCAACGACTTCTCGATCATGCCGTTCGACGGCGGCTTCACCGGCGGCGGCGCTTCGCAGGTCTCGGCACTGGAAGCGTTCCACGGCCTGCTCCAGAGCCACCTCGGCTGGGACAGCGACACCGCGTATTCGCACGAAGGTTTCTCGGGAATGAACGG
The DNA here is from genome assembly GCF_053587275.1 of Amycolatopsis sp. NPDC003676. Taxonomy (NCBI): domain Bacteria; kingdom Bacillati; phylum Actinomycetota; class Actinomycetes; order Pseudonocardiales; family Pseudonocardiaceae; genus Amycolatopsis; species Amycolatopsis sp. NPDC003676. The sequence continues at coordinate 59,897 of NZ_JBSFNS010000037.1, read as the reverse complement.
GAAATCCGACTCGTCGGAATACTTCAACGTTTCCGATTTCCAGACCGTGTACGACTACGCGACGAGCCACCATCTCGGCCGGTTCACTTTCTGGGCAGTGAACCGCGACCGGCAGTGCACGACGACGACCGACAACAGCGTGTGCTCGAACGTCCAGCAAAACGACTGGGACTTCACGAAATTCACCACCCGGTTCGCCGGCGCGACCCCGCCGCAGACCACTCCGCCGACGAGCCCGACCAGTCCGACCAGCAATCCCCCGGGCACCTGTTCGGCACCGGAATGGCAGAAAACGCAGGTCTACACCGGCGGCACCGTGGTTGCGCACAACGGCCACAAATGGACCGCGAAATGGTGGACCCAGGGCGAGGAACCCGGCACGACCGGCCAGTGGGGCGTCTGGACCGACAACGGAGGCTGCTGACCGGCTAGTTTTCCCGATCGGGCGCTGCGACGCGGATTCCGTGCCGCAGCGCCCGATCCGTCAATTGTATTGAGAAATCAGGGACGAACGCCGGGAAGGTGCGTATTCGCCCGGCGAACCTCCGAGGCCAGCGCCGGCACCTCGATCACCCGCCGTCCAGCCGCGACGAGCCGCTCGACTCCTTCGGCCTCAACGAACAACGACGGTTCCCGCCAAGCCATCACTACGCGCGGAATGGCCGTTTCGAGGATCAACTGCGTGCAGCTTTTCGGATGGGACGCACGATCGCTGCACGGTTCGAGCGAGCTGTACATGGTCGCGTCGGCGAGCCGCGGGTCGTGCGGATCGAGCTTCGCCAGCGCGGACTCTTCCGCGTGGTTGTGCGGATCGCCTTCGCCCGAATGCCCGGTGGCGAGCACCGTCCCGTCCGGCAGCCCGACGACCGCGCCGACCCGAAATGTCGAACTCGGCGGGCACTCGTCGGCAAGGTCGATGGCCTGGCGCAACCGCAGCAGATCGAGCGACGACGGTTCAGCCGCGGCGCGATACCGCAGCACCGCGACGTCCCCGAGCCGCCGCACTTCGGTCAGCTCCAACGGTCGCGGAAACGCTCCCGGCCCGAGAAACCGCGGCGCGCGCGGGTCGCCGACCATGATCGGCGCGACCGCGAGCCGGAGTTCGTCGGCGAGCCCGGCGTCGAGGAACTGCGTGTGGACCGCCCCGCCGCCCTCGACGAGCAGCGTCCGGATCCCCCGCGCGCCGAGGTCGTCCAGGACGCGCTCAAGCTGCGGCGGACTGCCGACATCCACGACAGTCGCGACCGCGCTCAGACTGTCCGCGCTGCCTCGCGGCGCATAGACGAGCTTCTCGGTGTCGCCGACGGTGAAGAACCGCGACGTCGGATCCAGCTTGCCGCTGCTGGTGACCGTCACTTTGACCGGTTGCTCGGACAGTCCTGCTGCTACGCGCTCGCGCCGCAGTTCTGCGGAGCGCACGAGGAGCCGCGGGTTGTCGGCCCGCACCGTGCCCGCGCCGACGAGGATGGCGTCGGCCTCGGCACGGAGCAGGTCGACCTCCGCGAAGTCGTCCTCGTTGGACAGGATCAGCCGCGTGCTGCCGGCATCGTCGAGGTAGCCGTCCAGCGATTGCGCCGCGGACAGCAGGACGTGCGGCCGCCCGGTCATGGTGCCCATCCGCTCATCGTGCTCCGGCCAGGTCAGGCAGGCACCACGGCGTACTGGCGGACGTACAGGTCGGTGTAGGTCACCGGTCCGCGCGGACCCGGCACCCGGTCGAGGTTGATGCCGGTTTCGGGCACCGCGAGCAGCTTGAAGCCGTCCAGCAGCCGGGTCGGCGCGTTCCAGAACACGCCGGTGCCGGTGTAGCCGTCGAAGAACTGCTCCGCGGCCGCCGGGTTCTCGGTCGCGATCCCCGCGGCCAGTCCCGAGGTGCGCTCGTTCGCGATCTCGACCGCGTCGACGAGTCCGCCGACCTTCTCCACCGTGACGGTCGCCTCCCGCTCGGAGTCCAGCGCCCACTCGTAGCCGATCGGATGCTCGTGCGGCGCGAGCGAAGGCGTGACGCCACGTTCGGCCAGCGCCGACTCGATCTGCGGCCACACCGTGTCGTGCACGTCCTCGTGGATCAGCAGCAGGTTCAGCCGGTTGCAGACGCCGAGCCGGTCGAGGCTCGAGAACACGAGGTCACGGACCTTGCCCGCATCCGCAGCGGCGTCGACGTAGAGCACCCCGCCGCCGTCGGCATGCGCCAACGTGCGCACCCCGTGCACCGCGGCCTCAGTCGCCAGCGCACGCGTGCTGTCGCCACTGCCGCGGAGGATGACGAGCGGCACGAGCCCAGGCAACCGAACCAGCGCCGACGCCGCTTCCCGCTCGACGCGCGGCACCAACTGCACGACGTCCGGGTTGATCCCGGCGGCCTCGAGCGCGGGCGCGATCACGACGTCCCGCAACCGCTGCGCCGACCCCAGCGCCGCCGACCCGGTCCGCAGCACGCCGCCGTTACGCGACTTGACCAACTGCGACGCCACATCGACCGTCACGTTCGGCCGCGCCTCGTAGTTCGCGCCGATGACACCCACCGGACGCCGCCGCTCGACCAGCCGCAGCCCACCGTCCAACGTGGACACCGGAACGGACCGCTCCTGGTGCGGCGCGCCAGCCAGCAACCGCAGCTGCGCGGCCATCCCGTCGAGCCGCTCGGGCGTGATGGCGAGCCGGTCGAGCAGACCGGCGCTCATGCCGTCGGCCGTAGCCTTGGCGACGTCGGCCCGGTTGGCCTCGAGCACCTCGTCCCGGTGCGCGACGAGCCGCTCCGCCATCCCGACGAGCGCCGCGTCCACCGCCTCGTCCCCGGCGGCAGCCAACGACGGCGCAGCCGCCTTCGCCGCCCGCGCACACTCCTCGACGGCCTTCGCGACCTCGTCCATCGCCTGTCTCCCTCCGGCGGCTCAGCAGACGTCCAGTCTGCCGTACCGCCCACATGGGGAGACGACGGGCTCAGCCCTCGGGACACTCGCGGCACCAGTCTCCTGGTGGACAACATGGTCGACAACGCCGCCGCTCACGACCGTCGCGTCCATGTCCGCGGTCTGCCGCCTGAGCCGGGGACGCGCCTACGCCAGCCACCGACGCTGCTGGTGTCCGGTTGGTGCTTGGGCCCACGATCGCGTCGTCACACCGCCACGCGGCCGTGCCGACCGCCGCCGCGCCACCCGCTCAGCCCGCCAATCGCCGCGACCTCAGACGGACACCCAGGCCAGGAGACAAGCCGCGACCGCGAGCCCATCGACTGCTAGAGGAGCCACACAGCAGAGCCCCGCACTCACGACACCCGCAGCGTCACCAGTGCCCAGCACCACGGCCGAACCCAGCGCCCCACGGCGTCAACACGCGCAACTCAGCAGCTGCCTTCCCACGCCAGTCCCAGCCCACGGCCAGCCGCTCCACCGCAGCCGTGCACTCACGACGTCAGCACGCACAGCCCAACCACCGGCCCCGCAGCGACTCGACGCCCACAGACGTCGCCGCCGCGCCACCGACCAGTCCGCCACAACCCAGCGACCCCACGCACTCACCCCACGCAACCGAGCAACCAGCCCGCGTGCCAGCTCGCCCCACGCAACCGAGCAACCAGCCCGCGTATCAGCTCGCCTCACGCGACCGAGCGACCAGCTCGCCACAGCCCAGAACCACAGCGGCAGCATCACAACGCCAACGGCTGCAGCAACCACAGCCCGCCCGCGATGACACAGCTCACCGTGAGCACGCCGAACACCAGCACCCACAACACCGCGGGCACGGCGGTCAACCGGCTCAGCTGATCGGCGTCGGAGTCCCGCGCCTGGCCACGTCGCCGTTTGAGCTGAAGCTCCACCACCGGCCGGACCCCGCCGAACAGCAGGAACCACGTCAGCAGATACACGAACGGCGCCTGCACGACCTTCGGCGCGACCAGAGCCACGAGCCCGAGCACGATGGCGCTCGCGACCACCGTGAACACGCCATAGGCATTGCGCACCATGATCAGCACACCGAGCAGCAGCAACGCGACCAGCACGAGCACCGCGGTGATCAGGTCAGCCCCGACCAGGCTCGCGAACAGCAGCCCCAAGACCGACGGCGCGACGTACCCGGCCAAGGCCGTGAACGCCATGCCCGGCCCTTCGGGTTTGCCGCGCGACACGGTGACCCCGGAGGTGTCCGAGTGCAGCCGGATCGACCGCAGCCGCCGTCCGACCGTCACCGCTGCCAGCGCGTGGCCGGCCTCGTGCACGATCGTGATGACGTTGCGGGCGAACCGCCACGGCGTCCCGCCGGCGAGCACCACCAGCAAGGCGATGCCGCCGGTGACCAACGTGATGACGCTGGGCGTGTTCGCCTGTTCCAGCGCCGCACCGACTGTCCCAGTGCCCGCTGCCATGGCCGCACCAGAGATTTCCCCGGTACCCGGTCGAGCACTGAGCACAGTCGAGACGGCGAGTACAGGCGTAGTCACGCGGACACCTCACCACAGGCGCTATTTGGCCCCTGTGAGTGCCCAGGCAACAACCGTCGGCCGCGATTCGGTATGGGCGGCGGCTCACTCCATAACGTCTCCCTCCTGTCGATCCGCGACTTCAGCAACCGCTCAGTCCGCCACCTCCCCGGATTCCGACGTCCGCAGCCGATCGAGCCGGAAGAGATGCGCGACCCACGACCGATACGGACGCCAGTCATCAGCCAGTGGTTCGAGTTCGTCCGGCGGCGTGTCGGGAGGCAACGCGTACTCCGCGCACAGCATCTGGTGAAGCTGGGTGTCCAGCCGCGGGAAGAGATCGGGATGTCCCGCGCCGTGCAGCAGGATCTGCTCGGCGGAGAACGCTCCGATGCCCGGAATCGCGCACAGCCGCGTCATCGCGTCGAGGATCGGCAGCGCCAGCAGCTCTTCAGCGTCCAGGCGGCCATCAGCTGCCGCCCGGGCGACAGCTCGAAGGCGCGCGAGCCGGAACGGTCCCACCGACGGTTCGTCGCCCAACTCGGCCAGAATCTGCGGTGCGGGAAAGGAAAACGGCCCATCCTCGCCGACCTTACGACCGTGTCGCACCGCGAGCTGTTCCCGGAACCGCATCGCCTGCCGGGCACGCATTCCTTGGGTGAGCACGGCCCAGCAGGCTGCTTCGTACGGCGACGAATACAGCACCGGGCGCGCTCCGCTGTGGCGGGCCTGCAACCGCCGGACCACGGAGTCGCGGCTCGCGACCTCGGCGAAACCGGATTCGTCGACGTCGAGCGAGAGCATCCGGCTCACCTGCGCGACGACCCGCGCGGCAATCTCCACCGGCGCCGCCACGCCGACTTCGACCGTGCCCGGGGATCTCTGCCGGATCGCGGCCCCGGCGTGGGTCCAGGTCCCCTCCGCCGGGAACGCCAACCGCAGCACGCCCGGCTCGGCCGCGAAGGATCCGACCGGACCCGCCCCGGCGAGCCACTGCGCCGCGGCACTCAGGTCGAAGGCCCCGTGCACGGCGATTTCACCGGTGGGCAGGTCGATCGGACGCAGGATCGGTGCGGTCATCAGACAGTCCTCCTCGCTGGGCCTCCGCGGGTCGGAGACCGTGCTGACGACGTTAGGAACAGGCACCGACAATGCCGGGCGTCGAACGCTTGATCGGGCCGATCTTCACTCGAACGAGTGAGCCATCGATGCCGCATACTGCCGGTATCCCCACCGAGAGGACCCCCGTGCCCCACCACAGCACCCAGCAACGGCTCACCGACCTGCTCAGCGAACCGGCCACCACGGCCGACGGCTTCCTCGACACGCTCGGCGACGCTGCCCAAGCCGGTCCGCCCACCGGCCTCACTCAGCGGCTCATGCGCACCACGCTGCTGCCGCAGGTCTACGAACGCTATTGGCGGCCAGTGCTCGGCCGTGTCCTCAAAGGCCCCAGCGGCCCGAGCATGGCCGACGAGGTCGCCCTGGCCGCCGAACGTCTCGCGCTGCAACCAGGTCAGGTCGTGCTCGACGTCGCGTGCGGCACTGGCCGGTTCACGCGCGCGTTCGGCGACGCAGTGGGACCGGACGGGCTTGCGATCGGTTTGGACGGAGCACGCAGCATGCTTTCGCGCGCGGTCGAAGAAACTGATTCACCGGCCGTGACCTACCTTCGCGCCGACGCGGTCGAGCCGCCGCTGCTTTCGTCCACTGTGGACGCAATTTGCTGTTTCGCCGCCCTGCACATGTTCGCCGAGCCGGAACGCGCGCTTGATTCGTTCACGCGAGTTCTGCGTCCCGGCGGCCGGATCGTCCTGCTCACGAGCGCTCGCCGCGACTGCCAGGTGGCCCGGATCGCCGATACCGCAGGAGGAATCGTCAGCGGACAACGCATGTTCGACCGCGGGGAGATCGCGGCCAGCCTGCGCGCGCGTGGCTTCGACGAGGTGCGCGAGCAGTACTTCGGAGTCGCCCAACTCGTCTCCGGTCGACTGTCCGACGTGCGGTGATCCATTTTTGTCGGGGTTCGGAGATAGCATTCCCCGCATGACCCACGCCGCACCTGTCCCGCCCGACGACAGCCACCTCCGTTCCCTCATCGAAGCCACCGCCGACGCCGTGGCCGCCGCCGAACCGCTCGGCTCCGACCACACCGGAGCCGACGCGGAAACCCGTGCCGCGGTTGAAGAAGCAGTGCGGTCCCGAGCTGACGAACTAGTCGCGCTGAGTCAGGATCTGCACGCGCATCCGGAAGAAGGGTTCGCCGAACACCGGTCAGTCGGCGCGCTCGCCGAGTTGCTGCGTGCGCACGGGCACGAAGTCGCCGTCGGGCTCGGCGGGCTGGATACCGCCTTGCGCACGGGAACTCCGGACAACGACGGACCGCACATCGCAGTCCTGTCCGAGTACGACGCGCTGCCCGGATTGGGACATGGCTGCGGGCACAACGTTATTTGCACTGCCGGAGCCGGCGGGTTCCTCGGCGCGGCGGCAGTGGCCGAACGACTCGGCGGTCGTGTGTCACTGGTCGGCACTCCCGCGGAGGAAGGCGGTGGCGGCAAGGAAACGCTCGCGCGGGCCGGGATCTTCGACGATGTCGACGCGGTGATCATGCTGCATCCGTTCAGCCACGACATCGCGCTGCACCCGTTCCTCGGCAGGCGACAGCTGGAGATGGTGTTCCACGGCGTTGGCGCGCATGCTTCGGCGCAACCGTTCATGGGGCGCAATGCGCTCGACGCGGCGGTGGCGGCCTATCAAGGAGTGTCCGCGCTGCGGCAACAGTTGCCGTCGAGCGACCGAGTGCACGGCATCTTCACCGATGGCGGTGCGCGGCCGAACGTGATTCCAGCCCGGGCGGCTCTTTTGTTCTACCTCCGGTCGGCGAATCCGGAGACGCTGCGCGACCTGGCCAACCGGATGACTGCGATCGCCCACGGCGCAGCAGAAATGACGGGCTGCGGGGTGGAATTGCACTGGGACGAGCAGCCGGCGTACCTGCCGATCCGGTTCAACACCACGCTGGCCGGGCGGTGGACGGTCAATCAAGAGGGCACCGGGCGGAAGCCGCTGCCGCCGGGCATCGTGCCGGAGTTCCTGACGGGGAGCACGGACCTCGGAAATTTGTCGTTCCGAATGCCGGCGCTGCATCCGATGATCGCGGTGTCCGGTCCGACGGTCGCATTGCACACCAAGGAATTCGCCGAGGCCGCCGGATCGCCGACGGGCGATCAAGCGGTCGTCGACGGTGCGCTGGGCCTGGCTCTGACAGCCGCCGACTATCTCGCCGACGCGGACCTGCGCAAAGCCGTGCACGACGAGTTCGAGGCATCGGGAGGGGCGCTGGACGTGCCGAGTTTCTTTGACTGATTCGTGGTGGGAGAGACGGAGAAGCGGGATGACGATGGGCCGTGAGGCTGGGGAGGAGGTGCTTCGGACGGCTTGACGGATTTGGCCGGAGTTGCGCGCTGGTTTGGCTGGAGGTTCGCGCAGGTTGAGCTGACGCTGTGGCAGTCGCGTGGCGAGCCCTGTCGGGCTCTAGTCGGCGG
>NZ_JBSFNS010000037.1:0-51830 GCF_053587275.1 Amycolatopsis sp. NPDC003676 | reverse complement strand
CACGGCACGGCACGGCACGGCACGGCACGGCACGGCACGGCACGGCACGGCACGGCACGGCACGGCACGGCACGGCACGGCACGGCACGGCACGGCACGGACGAGGATGCACTGCCGGCTGAGAACGGCTGAGAATTCTCAGCTGATTCTTCTCAGGAAAGCCTGAGGGTTTTCCACAGGCTGCTCATAAGCACGGGCGCGAGTCTGGGTTCATGACCGAGAACGAGAGCCGGCCCGGCCCCGCTACACCCGGTGGGCGCCAGCCGCACCAGCGCAGTGAGCAGTACGGCCAGTACCGGGCCGGGTCGAGTCCGTTCGGCGGCAACGCGGAGATGCCGCACGCCGGCCAGCAAGTTCCGGCGGGGCCGCAGCATGGCGCGCAGCAAAGGCCGTCGGCGACCGATGGCGCGCGGCCAGCGGCGGCGGGACCCGCGCAGCAACCGGTGCCGGGCAACGCGCAGACGCCAGGCGGTGTCCCGGCGAGTCGGCCGAGTGTTGCCCAACCGGTCGGGCAGGACAGCGCCCAGCAATCCCAGCCGGACGCTGCCTCACGGTCCGAGCCGAACACCGCTCCCCTGCCGAACCAGCACGCCGCACAGCACCAACCCGGCACCCCGCACTACGGGCCGATGCCGCAGCCCGCGCAACCGCCCGCGGCTTTGGCTGGTCCGCGGAAGCGACCTGGACGCATGGCCGCACTCGTCGGAGCCACTGCGCTAGCCGCGGCGCTGCTCGGCGGTGGTGCGGGCGCGGCGATCGTCGGACTGAGCGGCGGTTCCAGCGGGTCCTCGACCACCGCGTCGTCCTCCGCTACCGGGCAGACGATCAGCAACACCACCGGCTCAGGGGACGTCAGCACCGTCGCCGCGAAGGTCGTGCCCAGTGTTGTTCAGGTGAACGTCACGACCGGGCGGGGCACGGCGATCGGGTCGGGCGTCATTCTCACCGCTGACGGCCGGATCCTCACCAACGCGCACGTCGTGCAGGGGGCCCAAACCGTCGCGGTCACCACATCGGACGGCAAGAAATACCAGGCCAAGGTCGTCGGCTCGGACACCAAGAGCGACATCGCGGTGCTGCAGGCGCAGGGCGCGAGCGGGCTCACCGCGGCGACGCTCGGCGATTCGAGCAAGCTCGCCGTCGGGCAGCAGGTCATCGCGATCGGGTCGCCGGGCGGGCTGCAGAACACCGTCACCACCGGCATCGTCAGCGCGCTCAACCGGCCGCTGTCCGACGTCGGCGGCGGAGACGGCGGCGATCAGCAGAACTCGCCCTTCGGCAGGCAGACCTCGAACGTCACGTCCGGCCCCAGCTACACCGCGATCCAGACCGACGCCTCGATCAACCAGGGCAACTCCGGCGGCGCGCTCGTCGACAGCCAGGGTCGGGTCATCGGCATCAACTCCGCGCTTTACAGCCCGAACTCGGGGGCCGGCAGCGTCGGGATCGGGTTCGCGATCCCGATCAACGACGCCAAGAAGATCGTCGACCAGATCGGGAACGGCTGACCGGGAACCCCGGAGGCGGACCGCGGTCGGGGCGGCCCGCCTTCGTTCCTCACTCGGGACGGTGAGGAAACCTGGCCGCTCTCTCCGGGGATTCGGGACCTGGAGAGAGCGGCTTCTTCACACGCCCGGCAGCTCGTAGACCAGCGTGAACGTGTGCTTGCCCGCGTCGTCGATCGCGATGTCGGCCGACCCGGAGATGCCTGCCAGCTCGTCTGTGCCCGAGCCGGGAAGCAGGACCAGCGACAGACCCTCGTCCCCGGCCGTGTGCCGGAGAACGAAGCTGCCCTTCCGTCCGTCGACGGAGCCGGTAAAGCGCTCGAAAGCGACGTACGCGCGCGATGTCTCGTTCGACGCCGTCAGCATCTCGACCCGGCTAGTCCCCTCGACCGCCCCGGCGAACGTCTTCTCGATCAGTACCTGCGCGAACGCCGTGCCACCGGCCTCGTCCTGCGCCTGCGGCTCCCATTTGTCCAGTTCGAACGCGGCGACGGCGGTACTGGTCATGCTGCTGCTCCTCTGCCGGAAACTCGATCAGGCACAGTCAACCGCGGATACCTGCCATCTCCTGTCAGGTATCTCAGCGCCGCCGGTTGCCGAACAGTCCGCGCGAGAACTCCCGGCCGAGGGAACTCGCCGCCGAGCGCATGAACGACTTCACCGCGGGGTTGCTCAACACCTGCGAGATCATCCCCGGCTCCTCCTTCTCCGGCTTCGGAGCGGCTGGCGCCTCAGGTTCGGCAGCGGGCTGCTCGGCAGGCGTGGCCTTCGCCGTCAACTTCTCGTACGCCGACTCCCGGTCGATCGTCTCCCCGTACTTGGCGTTCAGCTCCGACGACGTGACCGCCGCGCGGATCGCGTCCGCCCCGATTGACCCCATCTTCGACCGCGGCGCACGCAACCGCGTCCACGCGACCGGCGTCGGTGCCCCGCGTTCGGACAGCACAGTAACGATCGCCTCGCCGATCCCCAGCGACGTCAACGCCGTCTCGAGGTCGTAGTGCGGCGACTTCGGATACGTCTTCACCGTGCGCGCCAACGCCTTCTGGTCGTCCGGCGTGAACGCGCGCAACGCGTGCTGCACGCGCGCACCGAGCTGGGACAGCACGTTGTTCGGGATATCGGTCGGCAGCTGCGTGCAGAAGAACACGCCGACGCCCTTCGACCGGATGAGCTTCACCGTCTGCTCGATCCGCTCCAGGAACGCCTTCGACGCACCGGAGAACAGCAGGTGCGCCTCGTCGAAGAAGAACACCAGCTTCGGCTGATCGAGGTCGCCTTCCTCGGGCAACTCCTCGAACAGTTCGGCCAGCAGCCACATCAGGAAGGTCGAGAACAGGGCCGGTTTGGACTGCAGATTGTCCAGCTCCAGCAAGGTGATGACGCCCTTGCCGTCCTGCTGGCGCATCAGGTCGTGGACGTCCAATTCGGGCTCGCCGAAGAACTCCTCGCCGCCCTGAGCCTCCAGATTGGACAGTGCGCGCAGGATGACGCCCGCCGTCGCCGCGGACACCCCGCCGATGCCCCTGAGGTCTTCCTTGCCCTCGTCGCTGGTCAGATGAGTGATGACCGACCGCAGGTCCTTGGTGTCCAGCAGGGCGAGACCGCGCTGGTCGGCCCAGTGGAAGATCAGGCCGAGCGTCGATTCCTGCGTCTCGTTCAGCCCCAGCACCTTCGACAGCAGCACCGGACCGAAGCTGGTGATCGTCGCGCGCACCGGAATCCCGGTGCCGCTGGTGCCGAGCGACAGGAACTGCACCGGACCGCCTGCCGGCGCCCAGTCGTCGCCCAGTTCCGCGGACCGTTTCGCGGTGCGGTCGCTCGCCTCGCCGGGCGCGGACAGCCCGGACAGGTCGCCCTTGACGTCGGCGAGCACCACTGGGACCCCGGCCGCGGACAGCTGCTCGGAGATCAACTGGAGCGTCTTGGTCTTGCCGGTGCCGGTCGCGCCCGCGACCAGGCCGTGCCGGTTCAGCGTCGCCAGCGGCAACCGGACCGCGGCCGACGCTTCCGTCTTCCCGTCGATCACCACCGCCCCCAGTTCGACGGCCGCCCCGTCGCTGACGTATCCCTGCGCGATCTCCGCCGCTGGTCCCGACGCTTGCTCGGCCACTGGCCGCACCCCGTTCCGAGTCCGAAATCACACCTCGTTGCACTGGCTGACCGAGCGTAACGCGCCGGAAGCCCAGGTGACGCCGCTGATATCCCCGTGTCGGGTTAGGGTGGTGCGGGTGAACGACCATCTTGTCTGGATCGACTGCGAGATGACGGGGCTCGACCTCGGCAAGGACGCGTTGATCGAAATAGCCGCGCTGGTGACCGACGCCGACCTGAACGTGCTGGGCGAGGGCGTCGACATCGTCATCCACGCCGACGACGCCAAGCTCGACGGCATGCCGCAGGTCGTCCACGACATGCACGCCAAGTCCGGCCTCACCGAAGAAGTCCGCGCCTCGACGACCACGCTGGCCGAGGCCGAGCAGCGCGTGCTGGAGTACATCCGCGAATGGGTGCCGGACCCGGCCAGCGCGCCGCTCGCCGGCAACTCGATCGCGACCGACCGCGGGTTCATCGCCCGCGACATGCCCGCGCTCGACAGCCACCTGCACTACCGGATGGTCGACGTGTCGTCGGTCAAGGAGCTCGTGCGCCGCTGGTACCCGCGGATCTACTACGCCAAGCCGGAGAAAGGCCTGGCCCACCGCGCGCTCGCGGACATCAAGGAGTCCGTCGGCGAACTCGAGTACTACCGCGCGATCGCCTTCGTCCCCCAGCCCGGCCCGACGAGCGACGAGGCCAAAGCCGCCGCCGCCGAAGTGCTGGAACGCCACCGAGGGTGACCCCCTGAAAAGCGCTCGCGGGCACCCGCTAGGATTGCTTCCAGCAAGGCGATCGCGAGATCTTTTTGCCAGATGGTGGCTATAGCTCAGCTGGTAGAGCACCTGGTTGTGGTCCAGGAGGTCGCGGGTTCGAGCCCCGTTAGCCACCCTTGCACCCCGGCTTCACCGAGATCTTTTTCGGAGAAGCCGGGGTTTTGTCATTTCCGGGGTACGGTGGCAGGGCGGGTGTCGCGCAGGTCACTGCGGCTTCTGCGCTGCCCAACTGCCGTCGCGCCGGCTCCCGCTCGCCGGGTTCACCGTGGGTCACTGCGGCTGACCAGGGCGGTTGCCCCTGCGGACCGAAAAGGGGACCCCCCCTGGAACGGGGTCTGAACGCCCTGCTAATCTTTTCCACGTCGCCGAGGGAAACCACAGCGGCGGGAAGCACCAAGCGCCATTAGCTCAATTGGCAGAGCAGCTGGCTCTTAACCAGCGGGTTCGGGGTTCGAGTCCCTGATGGCGCACCCTCACACTCCCCAGGTTCGAGAAGTTTTCGGCCTGGGGATTTGTGCTGTCTGAACGACATTCTTCCGATTGTTGTCTGTCCATTGTGGTCTCCGGGGAGCCCAAGGGAAGCCCGGGAGCGCGAGCCGGGTGAAGCCTGGTCTTCCGCCGGGTGGCTCCGGCAAGCTTGCGGGCGGCAGCGGCGGCGACCTCCTGGGCGACGTTGGCGTAGAGGCCCCTCTTCGCCGCGCCGAGAGCAAGAGTCGCCGCGCCGGAGGCCGGGCGGAAGCGGTGCGAAGTCCGCCCGGCCTGGGTACGGACCGTCGGCGCAGCGGCGTCCTTGGAAGCTGGACAGCCGTGCGCGGCGCCGCGGTCTGGTGCGCGACTGCAAAAACCGTGTAGCCATCCGACAGTTCAGGACGCGGTAGATACCTCGGCATACGGCGCTGTTCGAATATCGACACTCCGCCCGGTTTCATGAGCATTGTTCGCCACGAGGACGGTCCGGTGACGACCTACTTCGCGTACCACACGGCCGACGCCGATTCTGCGCGGGAACTGGTCGGCTTCCCGGTCGTCGGCCGAGATTGAGACCCTGCCGCGCCTGACTTCAGCACGAGGTCGTCGAGGTCGAGCGTGCTGGTCATTTTCTGGAGGCTCGCGAGGCTTCCGGGCCATTTGGTCACCACTTTGCCCGTCATGCCCTGGCGGTACCAGCTGTGGCACGCACCGGCCTCCCAGACAGAGTCCGCCATTGCGCCGTCGACCCAGGCGTTGAAGTCCCGCTGAGCTCGCTGCGACGGTTGAACGGAGACAGCGCCGTTCTCCTCGACCAGCCGGATGTATTGCATGATCATCTTCATCTGCGCCTCGATGACCGCGATGATCGACCCGCTCGCCTGTGTGTGCGGCCCGGTCACGAGGAAGAGGTTGGGAAACCCCGCGACGACAGTCCCTTTGTAGGCATGTGGCGTTTCGCGCCACGCATCCGCCTTCAACGAGCACGCGGATTCACCGCGGAACTCGATCCCGGCGAACATGGCGGTCGCGGTGAAGCCGGTCGCGAGAACGACCACGTCGGCGTCCCAGGCGCGCCCGTCGCTGGTCATGACGCCGGTCGCGGTCATCGCTTCGATTTCTGCCGACCAGACAGTGGTTTTGCGGTCGGCGAGGGTGGGATAGAACGTGCTGGACATGACCGGCCGGCGGCAGCCGAACCGGTACGACGGGGTCAGGAGTTCGCGCAGGCCCGCGTCGCGGATCTCCGACTCCAGGTAGTCCCGCCACTGCCCTTCGCAGCTTGGCGAGGTTGGCCTCGTCCATGACCGCCTGTGTCTCCGCCTCGACGTTGAACCTGTGCTCGGCCGCCGAACGGATGGCGGCCATCCGCGCCGGTTCGGCCCGGAACCGGGCCTGTGCCTCGAGGTCGTAGAACTGTTCGTCCTTCGGCATGACGTAGGGCGGGGTGCGGATCACCGCCAGCACGCTCTCGGCCACATCGACGGCGTAGGGGAGAACCTGCGCGGCACTGGCGCTCGCACCGACGACCGCCACGCGTCGACCTGCCAGGGAGATTCGGTCGTCCCATTGCGCCGTGTGGATCACGTCGCCGCGAAACGTCTCGCGCCCCGGAAGGTCGGGAATGCGAGGGGTGCTGAGCGAACCGCTCGCCACGATCAGGAACCGGCACGACAGCGATGCTCCCTCGGCGGTACGCAGGTTCCACACCCCCGCGGGTTCTTCGCAGCTCGCCGACACCAGGCTGGTGTCGAACCGGACGCGGTCCCGGATCCCCAGATCTTCGGCCACTTTGTTGATATAGGCGAGAATCTCGTCCCACGGCGCGTAGCTGCGCGTCCACGTCGGGTTCGGCGCGAACGAGAGGCTGTAAAAATGTGCCGGGACGTCGCAGGCCGCATTGGGGTAGCGGTTGTCCCGCCACACTCCGCCCAGTTCCGCGGCACGCTCGAGAATGACGAAGTCTTCCCGGCCCTCAGCCAGCAGATCGTGCGCAGCGCAGATGCCGCCGAAACCCCCACCGACCACGACAGTCTCGTAGTACTCGATCACGATGGCACTCCCACATCGGCTCTGCTCAAGCGGTTTTCGCGCGAGGAGGGCACCCGCTCGGCCCGTGCCCGTCACCTCACTTCAAACACTCCACGCTGCCGAGGGAGGCCGTCCAAGGCTTGTTTCGCATCCCGTGACGCGTTTCAGGCATCACGGTCCAGCGAGCGGGTTATCTTGGGTGTTGTGAACCCGACCGACGCGCTGCCATCGGTCGAGTTCGACCTCCGGCTGGTCCGCTACTTCACGGTGGTCGCCGAGCAGCAGCACTTCGGCCGCGCCGCGGCACTGCTGCACGTCACGCAACCGAGCCTGAGCCGCCAGATCCGGACTCTTGAGCAGCGCGTCGGCACCCGGCTGCTCGACCGTGACCGGCAGGGCACCCGCCTTACCCCTGCCGGAGCCGCGTTCCTTCCCCACGCCAGGCAATTGCTGGCCGTCGCCGCGACGGCCGCGGCGGAGGCCCGCGCGGCCGCGGCGTCCAGCCGGGTCACCGTCGGCCACACGCGCGGGCTGATCATCACTCCGGCAGTGCGGCGACTGCGCCACCACCACCCGGAGGCCGAGGTGCACACCGTGCACCTGGAGCTGTTCGAGCTGCGGACGGCCCTGTTCGGTCACCGGGTGGACGCCGTCGTGACGCGACTGCCGTTCGCCACTGACGGGCTGTGCGTCACCGTCCTGTACGAGGAGCCCCGGGTGCTGCTCGTGGCCGGGGACCACCGGCTGGCCGGCCGGGAATCGGTCACCCACGACGACATCGCGACTGAGCCCATGCCGAGGCTGCCCGATGCGGAGTGGGACTCGTACTGGCGTCTGGACCCCCGTCCGGACGGCACGCCGGCACCCGGCGGTCCGCTGATCGGCCATCTCGAGGACTCGTTCGAGCTGGTCGCCTCCGGGCAAGCCGTCGCCATCGTGCCCGCCGGGCTGCGTGCCGACAGCACCCGCCCGGACCTGACCTCGATCCCGCTGCGCGGCTTCGCGCCCTGCCAGGTGGTGCTCGCCACCCGCGCCGGGGAGACCGCGCACTTGGTGGCCGCGTTCCGCGAGGCCGCGCAGGCCCTGTTGGAAGGGGCGGGCCGCCCCCGCGGCGACCGTGCTGGGCGACCGGGGACGCATCGGCCGCGCTGAACCGATCCGCAACGACACCAGACCTTTTGGGCGAAGAAGATCTCGGGTGTCTGGCAGCGATACGACCTTTCCGGCGACCATCCGCTGGTCGGCGCGAGCGCACCCGACTACGCGCTGGCTGACGGATCCCGCCTCGCCGACCACATGCACGACGGCAGAGCGCTCCTGCTGGACCCCTCCGGTGCGCTGCACGACCTCGTCGCCCCGTACCGCGACCGCATGCGAACGATCACCACGGCCCCACTGACCGACGACGCTCCGGCGGCCATGTTCGTACGACCCGACGGTTACGTTGCCTGGGCAGGCGAACCCGGCCGGGACTCGCCGGACAAAGCACTGCAAACCTGGCTTGGCGTCCCGCTGGCATATCCGAGCCAGACGCCGTAAGCAACGCACCAGGGTGCGATGACGGTGACCAGCGCGGGCAAACTGACCGCGCTCGCTGCCTGGCCCGCGAGCCGCATTGAGTTTCCAGGAACTCGGAAAAGGAAGCCCCGAGATTTCTCACTGGTCGCAGGATGATCGCTTCCGCCGCCCGCGGCAGGACGGTGACAGACACGGGATGCAGCGGACTGCGGCTCCAACTGGGTGCAGGCCAAGTCGTCGTCTTTCCATTGCGTTCCGAGGCGCTCTCATTCCGAGCTCTGGGCGGCGAGACGCCGGGCCAGCACCGGAGCGGTGTCCTGGTCGATCGCGTTCGCTCGCCGCTGTCCGCGCGACTCGCGTCGACCCGATGTGTGTGATCGGATGGAACAACGGATACAGGGGATGATCGACTGCCATGTCGAGAAGACAGCTGGACGGTTCAGGCACGTTTTCAGGGTCCCGGTGATCCGGTGGATCGACGGCGGCACCACCGCGTCACTCCTCGGGCTGGACGCCGAGTTTGTCAATCACGATGGGTTTCCTCGTTCCGTTCCATTATTTCTCGCACAGCCTTCGCCCGGCGAATCACTTCCGGCCATTGCGGGCTGTTCAGGTAATCAGCGTCGGGAACGTCCCCGAGTTCGTCGACCAGCGGGCCGAGTACCTCACCCAGCCGAGCGAGCGGAAACTCCTCGTCGGCGTAGATCAGCTCCCCGACGCAGCCGGGGGCGGGGGCCGGAAGAATCTGCGAGTCGTCGAAGAGGGAGTGTACTGCCAAATCGAATTCGTCATAGTAGTCCGGGTGCGGGAGTTCGCGCCGGATCCACACTCGTTCCTGGTAGTCACGGTCCGACAAACTGACGACCGCGGAGACGATCTGAGCTCTGATCCCAGGGAAACGAATTCCGCTCATGTCAAGATATTTCCAATCGGGCCAAGGCATCCCTCGAAAGCGTGCGCACGGCCTTCCAGTCGGCTGAGGTCTCCAGCGAGTTCGCGTGCCACAGATCCTCGTTGTCGCGACCGCTCATGTCCATCAGTTTCTCGGCTATCGCATCCAGCATCGCGATGGCAGAACTCGCGACCAGGCCGGATTCGGAAAGCTCTGGCACGAATCCCCGCATCGCGTCGAATTCCAGAGCCAGTTCGTCTGCGGACGGGCTTGCTCCGAGGTCATCGATCCCTCCAGGGTCTGCGTGGGAGCCGTGGACCCTCCAGCACGGCTCGGGCGTCGTGCATGAGATTCGCACTCCCCCGTTGGACTAGCGGGTACCGCCTGAAATCGGTGGCGGTGCCGACCCGCATCAGCATAGGCTTTCCAGTGCGGGGAACGGCATGGAGTAGATCAGCGGCAGATCACCCGGCTCGTAACCGGGAGGGCGCGGGTTCGAATCCCGCCTCCATGTCCGCCCCTCCGCGTCTTGGAGTAGTTCAGCAGGCAGAACACCCGGCTCCGGACCGGGAGGGCGCAGGTTCGAATCCTGCCTCCAAGTCTTTGAGAGCAGGGGGAATCCACATGGGACACGCCGCGTCGCCGGGGTACGCCTACGGGCAGCTGCAGCGGGCTGTCCGCACCGCTATGTCCGCGAAGGACAATGCGACACGCCAGCGTGCGCGGACGAAAGCAAGCCGGTGGCAGGACGTCCTGACGGGCATTGCCGGCGGCTCTCTCCGGATCGGCTCGCGGGTTCCGGTCACGGGCGCTCCGGCGTGGGTAACCCTCGAAGTCGCGCACGGCGGGTTCGCTACCGGCCGCTTCCTGGCCGAGGTTCCGCTTTCCCCTGCCGAGGCCGCCCTGTGCGCCGACGGGCCCGGCACGACCGACCGCGAACGGCTCAACCTCTGGTATCTCACCGACGCCGGGCTCGCCGCGCTCCGAGCCATGCTGGCTTCCGAGTCCTACCGGATCGAGGTTCCCGAGGACGCCGCGCTGCCAGTCGTGGCGTGGCTGCTGGACCGCGGGCACGCCGAAGCCGCGCTCGACCTGGTCGCCGAGCTTCGTCCGCACCTGCATCGCCTTCGGCTGGCCCCGCTGCCCGGCGCGGCGCCGCGGCCGGCGGGCGCGCTGGTGCGGCTGAGCACCGTCGGCGAGGTCCGGGAATCGCTGCGGTCGGCCAGCACCCGGCCCGCGATCGCGGAGATGCTGGAAACGCTGCAGGTGTGGCATCCGCTGTTCGACCGGCTGGTCGCGCTGTGGTGCGACACCGTGGAGGGCGATCTGCCGCGGCTGGCCGAAACCGGCGTCGCCGGCGGCTGGCCGTGCCGTACTTGGCCTGCCGACTGGAGGCAGCGCCGCGCCGAGTGGCTCGCTGACTACGCGAGCGCGAGCGCCCGGCACACCGCGTCGAAAGCCCACCTTCATCCAAAGAGCAACTTCGCCCGGCTGCACCGCGCGTTGCTGGCGTGCGAGCGCGACAGCACGGAACTCGACGGGCGGGACGTGGGCTGGATCCGCCGTGCCCTGGCGAACACGATCACCAAGCACGGCGAACCGGGCTCGGAACCGCGGGCGGCGCTGCGGGCGCTGCAGGCCGCGGTCGCCGCGCGGCCCACCCACGCCGAACTCGCGGCCGCGCTTGCCGAGCGATTGGACCGGTTTCCGGCCGACGGCGGGCTGCCGTCGATCGAACCCGTCGCCGAGGACGCACCGGCCCACCTGGTCGCCAAAATCGCCCGCGCGCTGGAGGCGCCGATCGAGGAACTGGTCGCGCGGAACGTGATCACCTCGGCCGACGTGCTCGCGACGGTCCTGCCCCAGATCACCGCGCAGCTGCTGGCCGCGAACTTCGACGACGAGCAGCTCTCGACGCTGTACGCCCAGACCTACGCGGCCTTCCGCCGCCGGCGCAGTCTGCTGCTGCTCGATCTGGAAAACCAGGTCCGGCTTGAGGAACTGCCCTGGGTCCAGGCGATCGATCCATTGCGAGTATGGCGTCCGGACACTGCCCGGGCGGCCCGGCAGACGCTGGCCCAGACGGTGCTGCTGGCGCTCAACGCGTTCCCGCACGCGATCCTGCCGAACACGCTGGTGCGCGAACTGGGCGCGCTCGCCAAGCAGGCCGGGCTGCCGATGCCGCTGGTGGAGGAGGTAGCCGCGGACATCTTCATGGGCCAGTTCACCGCGAAATGGCGGACGGCGGCGGAACTCACGAGCCGCACGCTGGCAGGCACGCTCTACGCCCGTTACTACGACCTGCCGCAGTCCTGGCCTTCGACGCCACGCCCGCGGCCGTTTCGCGCGCTCGCCAAGCGCACCGCCGACGACTTCGCCGACATGTGCGTAACCCGAGCTGCCGAAGCCCAGCCAGCGCGCAGACCCGGCTCGGTGGCCGCGAACGGCACGGTCCTGGAGCAGAGCCAGATCCTCACGACGCAAAACCTGGCAGTCCTGGTGCACACACTGGGTCTGCGGAACCGGCTCCGGGCATCGGCGCCCGACCTGGCCGCAGAGTCATTGAAATGGACGGTGACCCGGCTGGCGACCCGCACCGACCATCACCACGCAGCCCTGCAGGCGATCAAGAACGCGGCATACGCCTGGCGGCAGGCACTGTTCTTCCTGAGCTTCTGCGACACCGACACTCAGCGCGCGACCGTACGCCAGCTCGGCGAGCAGGTGACCCGAGCAGGCTTGGCGGAACGGTTTGCCCCGGCGGTCACCGGTTTGGCCCAGGTGGTGGAGGGCGGTCGGTTCACCCCGGACGGGCAAGTGGAAGGTGAGGCGGGACGGCGCTTCCTCGGCTGGACCACCGGCAGGCACTGGTGCCTGCCAGACGCCACCGACCACGCACGCTAACGCGTTGGCTGTCCTGTTTCAGACCGCTGTGCACCTTCGGCCCTTTTCCGGACTACAGGTCGACCGCGCCGTGTCCTCCGACGCTCGCGCTGGAGATCGCCTTTGTGGAACTCGCGGCTGGCCGTGAGCAGTTGTCATCCGCGAATCCCTTGGCCGACAGTTGCTCCGAGCGCGATTCGCCCCGGCCCCGCTGCGCGGGTCAACGGTGCTCGATGCGCCCGAGTTTCGCGTGGCCGAGGATCGGGTAGCCGGGCAATCCGATGGAGACAACGCCTTTCTTTGGCTGGCCCGCTACCCACAGCACCCCGGTCGTGCGGGCTGCGGCGACGAGGGAGGCTCCGCCGACGGACACCATGCGGGATCCTTCCGGTGAGGTGGCCCGGCAGGTGAGTTTCCGGTTCCTCCCGCCGTTTCTCATCGAGTCGGGGACAAGCCGCAGTGGTGTCCATTGGGTCGCCCGAGCTGCCCGCGGTGCGCGGTTCAGCCAGTAGTGCAGGGATGCCGCCGACGTCCAGACGAGGGCGCCGGCCAGATAAAGCCCGAGGAACGTGGCGAGCCCGAGGAGTTCGTCGGATTGCCGGTAGGTGTGCAGCAGCAGGGGCGCGTAGGTGGCGCACAGCCAGGCCGTCAGCGCGAGCCTCGTCACGGCGGCCGCGATTCTCCGCGGCCGGTAGAGCCGGACGACGAGGCGAAGTTGCGCGTTGTGAGTCGGACGCGGTACCAAAGGGGGCACCGGACGCGCCGAGTCGGGCAGTGCGCGGGCGCGCAGAACGGCAGTAGCCACTGAGCCGGGCACCACGACCCCTGCACGGCCCGAAGGTTCGGGGCCCACCGTCCAGACATAACTCCCGCTATTGAACAACCCGTTAACCATTGGCGTGCCGACGCGGAACCACCGGTCGTTCGCCAGCCTCAGGTACAGCGCGCGCTTCGTGGCCTGGAGCATGTCGTCGTCCACGAACACTTTACGGAACGGCATGTCGAGCAACCGCTCCCGTGCTTTTCGCGGAGCACGAAACGCGCTCCGGGCGAGCAACCAGAGCCGGGCAGACGCGAAGGCAGTCACGACGACGGGAAGAGCTAGGTAGATCTTCGACCGGGCGAACACGATCAGCGCCAGGCCCGTCGTCAAACAGACGAACAGGAACACAGCACGTTTGCGCCGTACATTCCGGTCCCCGCGCACGCTCGGCGCGAACCATCGGTCCTCGCTCAACGGCCGACCCGGCACCGGCTCGACAACGACGCGGTCCGCCGCCGGCGGTGTGTTGGCATCGGGGACTGCGCTCATCGGCGAATCCGTCCTGACCAGGCGGCTCCTGATCGGACCCGAGTGAGCAAGAGATTAATACGCGAGCCCAAGAGCGTCGACGGCGTGGGCTGGCACCACGAGAACTCCCAAACTGAACAAATCGACCAAATATCGCACTGGTTCCGCATGCCGTTGGCCCGACCGTGCACGGGGCGGCCCCATCCGCGGCAACAACAGCAACCTGGAAGAACTCGCACCCCTTGAGGCCGCGACAGAAGGAGGAACCGCCGCGACTGCGAACTCCGAGAAGAAATCAAATAAGCAAGTTCAATCAACTTTGCTCAACCATTTATCCGACGCCCGGCCTTGTGAATATGCGGCGTTCGCCGAGGCAGCGGCAAGCTCAGTTTCCGCACGCGCCGGACACCGGCGACACGACATCGTCGCCACGACGCGGCAGAGAAGGAAGATTTCCTGCTGACACCTGCTGCCATGAGATCGTCCATAGTGGACACGACAGTGCCTTGACCGCAGACAACCAGCCGATCCCGCGCGTCCGAACAGCGGGTTTCCGCCACCGGGCCGCCCGGGCCATACTCGCCTCGGTCGCGCATTCGGCGCGCATCGGGAGGTGTTCTCGAGTGGTGCGAAGACATTCCTTTCCGGGCACTTTCTTTTCCGTGCTTTTACTCGGCGGCGGTCTCCTCTTGGGCGGAAACCAAGCCGCTGCGACGGGGGCGGTCGTCGATCTCGGCGCGTTTCCGGGCGATACCTCGAGCGAGGTCACCGGGATCAGCGACAGTGGCGTCGCGGTCGGGTTTTACGACACGGGGGCCGAGGCGTCCGTCGCTGCGCGTTGGGAGCCGGGCGGCGAGGTCTCGCGGTTGCCGGTTCCCGCGCCGTTCAGCAGGTCGGCGGCGCGGGCGGTCAGTGACCGGGGTGTCGTCGTCGGGTCGGCCTACAACGGTGACGGCACGTGGAAACCCGTGCGCTGGCAGCCGGACGGGTCGTTCGTCGAGTTGCGTTCGGCGAGCGGTTTCGGGTACGGCGAAGCCGCGGCGGTCAATTCCGCGGGCGTCGCGGTCGGCTTGACTATGCCGGTCAATTCCCGCGGGCAGGCGGCGCGGTGGGACGGCAACGGGAATCTGACGATGCTCCCGATGCCGTCCGGCGCCGACGAGTCGGCGGCCTTGGCGATCAATGACCGCGGGACGGTCGTCGGGACTATTCGGAATCAGGCTGTCCGGTGGAACTCCGACGGCAAGTTCGTCATGCTTCCCGGGGCCAACGGCAGCAAGGCGACCGGCATCAACGACGCCGGGGTCGTCGTGGGCAGTTCCGGCGGGCGGCCGGTGCGCTGGGACGCGGACGGGACCGTCCACCAGCTGCCGGGACTCGGTTCGCCGGACTCGGGCGGCGGTGCGAACGCGATCAACAAAGCCGGGGTCATCACCGGCAGTTCCATCGGCGCGGACGGGGTCAGTCACGCTGTTCGCTGGGATTCCCCCGGCAGCATTACCGATCTCGGCGCGTTGCCGGGGAGTCGGGAGAGCGGCGGTTCCGCGATCGATTCGCATGGCACGGTCGTCGGCTATTCCGTGGCGTCCGCCGGCTCCGTGCGGCGGGCGGTGCGCTGGTCGCCGTCGGGACAGGCGGTCGATCTGGGCCGTTCGCTGCCTCGGTTCGAATCGGCCTCGGCGAGTGCGATCAACGACCGCGGGCAGGCCATCGGGAGTTCCTGGAAAACCGGAGGCAAGCTGCATCCGGTGCTCTGGTCTCGCGACGGCCGGATGACCGACCTCGACCCGGACGGGGATACCCGGTGGGCGAGCGCGATCAACGACCGCGGCGTCATCGCGGGCACGGACGGCTCCTGGGCGATCCGCTGGAACCCGGACCGGACCGTCACGCGGCTCAAGACGCCGGGTGGCAACGCCTGGTCCAGCGCTGCGGGGATCAACGACAGCGGAGTGATCGTCGGCCGGACGGCGCAGCGGTCGAGAGGGGCGCGGCCGATCCGGTGGAACGCGGACGGGACTTCGACTTACCTGCCCAAGCTGGACGGCGACTTCACCGGCGGCGCTGCCGCGGTCAACAATCGGGGCATCGTCGTGGGGCACTCGGGGCACCGGGACGACACCTCCCGGCACGCGCTCCGCTGGGCGGCGGACGGGACGCTCACCCAGTTGCCCGGCCTGCCGTTGGCCGGTTACACCGCGGCCCTCGCGGTTAATGACCGCGGCGAGGCGGCTGGCTATACCGCCAATCGGCCTGCGCGGTGGGGTGTGGATGGCAAGCTCACGGTCCTCGCTGTTCCCGCCGGGTCGACCCATGCTGAGGCCACCGGGATCACCGGTGCTGGAGAGGTGGTCGGCTGGGCCGCGTTCAGTTCCGGCGTTCCCGACCGGGCGCTGCGGTGGAATGCGGACGGGGCCCTGACCGTTTTGCCGTCGCTGCCGGGCGGGGCCTCGGCGCGGGCGTTGGGGGTCAACGCGCGCGGGGATGTCATCGGCAAGTCCGACAACGGCGACCATCAGGTGCACGCGGTGCGCTGGCCTGCACGCTGAGGCGTCGCTGCCGGTTCTGGCGGACACTCCGGCCTGGGCGGGATCGGGTGAACGCCGGAATTGGTCAGCTGCCTGGCGTGTGTGCAGAGCGGGCCCCGGACGGGCATTGGCTCGTCCGGGACCCGGTCAACCAAGGTTGGCGCCGATGATCCAAACATCGTATTCCTCAGTGGTAACCCCGCAAATTGCGCGGCCGTCCATGGACATTGCCACGAATTCAGGCTCGCCAGGATGGTCCGCGAGGTGACGAGCAAGGGAGGAGTCTTGGCCACGGCGGACGTGCGCCCACGGGAGGCTCCCCAGCTGACCTGCTCCGACACTGAGCAGGAAGTCCCCTCCGGGGCCGAAAATGCCGAACTCCGCAGCCGTCGACACCCAGCTTCGCTCAATTTCGCCGACATTGTTTCCCGCGACGGAATCGTGTGGCACCCGGACGGTCGGAACAGCGTCTCCGCTGATCACCACTCGCCAGGCGTCCATCGGAACAGGCCCGGGTAAAGAATAACTCGCTTCCACCACGGCAAGACCGGAGTCGCGAAGCATTCCGTTCCGAAGCTCGAATTTCGGAGAACCGTCGTCCATGCCTCATGGTACCCGTCACCAAGATCGAGAGCAGTGTCCGAAATCCGCCAGCGCACCGCCCCGCCCAGGCACGCTCGACACCCGTGGCCGTCGAACTCTCCCCGCCCTCCGAGCAGATCCGCCCGCGTCGGGGGTCGCTGCTCGGGGTGTTGCTGGCCGGGCAGTTCATGGTCAATGTGGACGGTGCGGTGGTCAACATCGCCGCACCCACGATCCGGACCGGGCTCGGTACTGGCGCGGGGCCGGTGGCGCTGGTCGTCTCGGGGTGTCTCATCGCCTGCGCGGTGCTGCTGGTCACCGGGGCGAGGCTGGGGGCCACGAACGGGCGGCGGAGGATTTTCCTGTGGGGGCTGGCCGGGTTCACCGCCGCGTCGCTGGCCTGCGGGATCGCACCGGGGGTCGGCTGGCTGATCGTCGCGCGGTTCCCGCAAGGGCGGCCGGGGCGCTCATGGTGCCGCAGGTCCTGAGCGGAATCCAGACGCACTTCGCCGGCACCGACCGGGGTCGGGCGCTGGGGTACTACGCGGTCGCGCTTTCTGGCGGAGCTGTTGCGGGGCAGGTTCTCGGCGGGCTGCTCGTCTCGGCTGATCTCTGGCGTCGGCTTCGGACCGGCTGCGACCGGGTTGGCCATGGTCTCCTGGGTTGCCGCCTTCGGGGTGGCTGGGCTGGCACTCCCCCGTCTTCCCACTCGCTGGCGGAGGTTCGCGCCTACTGCTGGGTGCCTTCTCCTCGCCACCGGTTATGCCTCGTTGTGCGTCCACCTGTCGATCGCCGGGCGTCCTGGGCCGCTGCTGATCGTGTTTCTCGGGATCGGCGGGCTTGGCCTCGGGGCCAGTTCGAACTCGCTGATCGACCGTGTCACCTCGACGGCTCGGCCGGATCGCGTCGCGGATCTCTCCGGTTTACTCAACACCAATGCCCAACTGTGCGCCGCGCTCGGGGTCGCCGGTGCGAGCACGGCTTATCTTGGACTCCCCTTCGCGACGACCCCCTCGTTCGCCACTGTGCTCGGCGGGTTCACTGGACTTGCCCTGATCGCCGCCGTCCTCGCGCTCGGCACGGAAAGGAAATGACATGCTCGACGCAGCTCTGTTCGATCTCGATGGGACGCTCGTCGATACCGAACCCCGCAGTCAGGCCGCGTGGCGTCGGTTGTTCCGCGCGCACAGAGTCGAGTTGGACGAGTCGTTGCTGGCGTCGTTTGCTGGGCGTCCTGGCAAGACTGTGCTGGCTGAGAACCTTCATCTCTTTCCTGGTGAGTACACACTGGACGGATTGTTCGCCGAGGCGATGTCCTACGCGACCGACGTGGCCGAACCGATGCCTCGGGGTGCGGGCGTTGTTCGACACGGTCATTACTGCGGAGGACGTTTCCCGTGGCAAGCCTGATCCTGAGGGCTATCTCCTCGGTTGTGCCCGGTTGGGGGTTCTCGCTGGGGTTTGACGGGATCTTGTGACGGCGGACAATTTTCTTTGTTCCGCGCACCAAAATCCCTGGAACAACGGCTGCGTTCAAACCGCCGCGCTATACCCATGGCTCAGCTGAACGGTACGGTACCCGCCATGGCTTCCAGCGTTGATCAGGCCGGCGAGAAACTCCAAGAGCTCGAATGGAAGGTCGTCTGTCTCTGCGCGCACTTCGGCGTGGACGGTCAAGGGCCGCAGTCTTCAGGGGGTTAAAGGAATGCGGTTCAGTTTTCTCGCACCGGTGGCGCGGCGGCTCTGGATCACGGCGGCGGCGGGAGTCGCGGTCGGTGTCGGAGCGGGCTTCGGTTCCGGTGCCGCGCTGGGGGTCTTGGCTGGAATCGCGGTGGCCGCGGCGGTGTTTGTCGGCTCGGGGTGGCTCGTGTTGTGGCCGATGGCGGCGGAGCTGACCCGCCAGTACGCGCGCCGCGAGGATGTGCGGCCCGCGTTTGAGGAGCTCATCGTCGTCACTGCCGCGTTGTGCGGTCTGGCTGGCATCGTGGTGTTGCTGGTCTCCGGGCAGTCGGCCGGTCCCGCGGCCGCGGCGGTCGCGTTGAGCGGCGTGTTCTTCGTGTGGGCGGCGTTGCATCTCATGTACGCCACCCGTTACGCCGACTTGTATTACGCGGCACCGTCCGCCGGAATTGACTTCAATTCCGACGATCCGCCCGCGTATCGGGAGTTTTTCTACTTCAGTTACAACCTCGGCATGACCTACCAGGTGTCCGACACCAGCGTGTCCAGTTCGACGATCCGCGCGGTCGTGCTGCGGCATACCTTGCTGTCGTACGTGTTCGGCACGGTCATCCTGGCGGCCACGATCAACCTTGTCGCCGGGATCGTCACCCACTGAGCGCGAAGGACCCCAGCATGACCGAACCACGGCCCGGCGAGAGCCTGACGACCGTCCTCGTCGCGTTGGGTTCCAACGTGCTGATCGCGGCGGCGAAAACCGCGGTGGCGGCGATTACCGGATCGGCGGCGATGCTGGCCGAGGCGGCGCATTCCTGGGCGGACACCGGCAATGAGGTGTTCCTGCTCGTCGGCGAGCGCAAGGCGGGCAAGAGCCCGGACCAGACCCATCCGCTCGGCTACGGCCGGGGCGGGTACGTGTGGTCGATGTTCGCGGCGTTCGGCCTGTTCACGGTCGGGGCGGCGGTCTCGGTCTGGCACGGGGCGCAGTCGCTGCGCGCGCCGGAGGAATCGTCCTCGTACGGATGGGCGTACGCGGTGCTCGGGGTGTCGTTCGTGCTTGAGGGGATCTCGTTCGCCCAGGCGCTGCGCCAGACGCGGCGCGGCGCGTCGACCCGGAAGCTCCGGCCGCTGCGGTATGTGCGCGTCACGTCCAATCCAGTGTTGCGGGCGGTGTTCGCCGAGGATCTTTCGGCGCTCGCCGGGCTCGTGATCGCCGGGGCGAGCATTCTGGCGCACCAGCTCACCGGCGACGCCCGCTGGGACGCGCTCGGCTCGATCCTGGTCGGGCTGCTGCTCGGCGCGGTCGCGGTCTTCCTCATTGTGCGCAACATGGATTTTCTGACCGGGGAGAAGGTCACGCCGCTCGCCCGGAACCGGGTATTGCGGGCGCTGCTTGAGCACGAGGCGATCGAGCGGGTCAGTTTCCTGCACATGGAGTGGGTCGGGGCGGACAAGATCTTTCTTGTCGCCGCGGTCGATCTGTCCGGGGACGCGCCTGAATCCGCCGTCGCGGCGCGGGTCAACGATGTCCAGGACGCGCTCGACGCGCGGCCGGAGATCCAGCGGGCCGTGGTGACTCTGGCTCGGCCGGGGGATCCGACCGACCTCCGGCCCTCTCCGCTGCCCGACTGGTATGTCGAGTAAGGCCCAGGTACCTAGCCGGCGGACAGCCAGGGCGACTGCCAAGCCGGATATCCGTCCACCAGGTCATCCGCGGCGGAAGGTCCCCATGTCCCGGGCGCGTACAGCCGTGCCGGACGCGGGTAGGCCAGTGCTGGCCGCAGAATCCGCCAGCTTTCCTCGACGGCGTCCTGCCAGGCGAACAGCCGGTCGTCGCCCACAAGAGCGTCGGCCAGCAGACGTTCGTACGGTGTCCGCGGCGTGCCCAGGTCCCGTTCGAAGGTCGTGTCCAGGCGCACTGGACGCCATTGCTGTGCACTGTCCAATCCGGACAGTCGCAGCCGGAAAGCCGGGTCCGGCGAGATTCGCAGCACCAGCTGGTTGGCCTCGACCTGTGCGGCGTCGGGCAGGAACCGCAAGCGGGGCGTGTTCTTGAAGAACAGCCGGACTTCGGTGGCCTGAGCGGGGAGGCATTTGCCCGCTCGCAGGAAGATCGGCACCCCGGCCCAGCGCCAGTCGTCGATCGACAGTTTGAGCGCGACGTAGGTTTCGGTGTTCGACCCGGCCTCGACCCCGTGCACGCCCTGGTAGCCCTCGTACTGGCCGCGCACGCAGTCGCCCGGTTCGACGGCCGGGATCGCCCGGAACACTTCGAGTTTCTTCGCCCGCAGGTCCGCCACGCTCGACCCGACCGGCGCGTCCATCGCCACCAGCGCCAGCAGTTGCAGCAGATGGTTTTGCACGACGTCGCGCAGTGCCCCGACGCGGTCGTAGAACCGTCCCCGCCCGGCGACGTCCAGTTTCTCGGCCATGGTGATCTGGATCGCGGCCACGCTGTCGCGGTCCCACAGTTCGGCGAGCACGTGGTTGGCGAACCGCAGGTATTCGATTTCGGTGACCGGTTCCTTGCCGAGGAAGTGATCGACGAGGAGCACCTGCTTCTCGTCGAGGACCTCGCTCAGCCGCCGCCGCAATTCCTGTGCCGACGCCAGGTCGGCGCCGAAGGGTTTCTCCAGCGCTACGCGGGCGTCGGCCAGCAGACCGGCGGCGGCCAGGTGGTCGACGACGGGGGCGAACAGCGAAGGCGGCAGCGCCAGGTAGTACAGCGGCCGGGCCGTCAGTTGCGAGGAAAGTGCCTGGTACAGCTCGGGATCCGTGGCTCCGCCGCTGAGGTAGGTCATCCGCCGGGCGAGCCGAATGAACACCGCGTCGTCGAAGTCGTCGATCGCCTTCTCGATCGAGCGGCGGGCGAGTTCGGTGAACTCGGCCTGGGACAACGCGGCGGTGGCGGTGCCGATGACCGGACACCGCAATGAACCGCGCTGTTCGAGCCGGTACAGCGCGGGCAGGGTCATTTTCGCCGCGAGGTCCCCGGTGATCCCGAAGATCACCAGGGCTCCGGCGTTCCAGTCCGCCATCGGTTCAGCCCTGCCGGACCGGCGGGTCGTCGAGGAAATCGGCCGGGGGCACGAAGAACAGGCTGCCGGTGACCGCGGTCGAGACGTCGAGGAGCCGGTCCGGCGGGTCGGCGACGAACATCCGC
The DNA here is from genome assembly GCF_053587275.1 of Amycolatopsis sp. NPDC003676. Lineage (NCBI taxonomy): Bacteria > Bacillati > Actinomycetota > Actinomycetes > Pseudonocardiales > Pseudonocardiaceae > Amycolatopsis > Amycolatopsis sp. NPDC003676. The sequence goes on along the minus strand of NZ_JBSFNS010000037.1, from coordinate 30,416 downwards.
TCCAGCATCTTCTCGGTCACTGCGGGATCGGCCGCGTAGCCGCAAAAGTAGGTGCCGTACTCGCCGCGGGCGATGGAGCCGAAGGGCATGTTGTCGCGCAGGATCTTGTGTTCGGTGCCGTCCGGGTCCTCGATGGTGGTGCGCGCGACGTGCGAATCCGGGGCCTTCTGCGCGTCCGGGATCTCGACGTCGTCGGCCAGGTGCCGGCCGACGGACTCGTCGCGTTCCTCCACCGGCATCGCCGTCCACTTCGCGAGGTCGTGGAGGTATTTCTGCACGATCAGGAAGGATCCGCCCGTGAAGGGGCCTTCGCTGATGAGCGCTGCGCGGGCCGCGGCCGCGTCGGTGGGGTTCTCCGTGCCGTCGACGTAGCCGAGCAGGTCGCGGCGGTCGAAGTAGCGGAACCCGGGGGTGGCGTCGTACACCGAGACCGCGTCGCCGAGCCGGGTCGCCACCCGCCGGGCCAGTTCGAAGCACGGGTACTGCCGGGTCGCGCGGATGTGCAGGAAGACGTCGCCGGGCGTGGCGGGCGCGTGGTGCCGCGAACCGGTCAGTTCCTGGAACGGGTGCAGGCCGGGCGGGCGCGGACCGGTGAAAAGCCGGTCCCAGGCTTGCGAGCCGAACCCCGTCACGCAGGTGAGGCGTTCTTCCGGCAGCGGGAACGCCACCGAACGGACCAGCCCGGCGAGATCGGGCAGCAGGTCGCGGACAGCGGCCTCTCCCCCGGGATTGATGGTCAGCGTCAGGAAAGTCGCGCTTTCGCTCAGCTGGGCCAGAACCGGTTGCGGAGTCGTCACAGAAGACCTGCCTCGTCCGGGACGACCTCGCAGGTGCGTTCGCGGTCCAGCGGAGCCGACATCGACGTGACCGTGCCGGTGCCGCAGCCGCGCCAGGCCGTGGTGATGCCCTGCGGCTCGTCGTGGCTCGAAATCGGGCCCTGCGCGGCGGTTTCGGCCGGGCCGACGTGATACGTGCGGATGGTGTCCTCGTCGGTGCCGTCGACCCTGGTGACCTCGTACGCGAAGATCGCGACGCGCTGTCCGGCGGCCGGGAAGTCCGGCGGCCACGGGTTGGCGAAGAGGCCTCCGCCGGGAGTGCCGAGGGTTTTCGCGGTGATCTGGTTCATGGTCAATCCCTTTGAGAGTGGGCTGGAATCTCGATGCGCAGCGCTTGCATCGCGGTGACAAGCTCGGCCAGGTCACGAGGATCGGTCAGCGACCGGTCGGTGAGTTCCCGGATCCGCCGCAGCCGGTAGCGGACCGTGTTGGCGTGGCAGTGCAAAGTCTGTCCGGCGCGTTCGGAAGAACCGCCGCCGGAGAAGTACGCCTCGAGCGTCTCCAGCAGCAGGTCGCGTTCGTCGGCGGGCAAATCCAGGACCGGGCCGAAGACCTGGTCTCCGAGCCTCCGGCCTTCGTCGGGGTCGTACGCGACGAGCGCGGCCAGCGGGCTGGGATCGAACGCGCGGACCTCGACGCGTTCCGGCGGCGTACCGGCCAACGCAGTCCGCGCCAGGTGCAGCGCGCGCGGGGTGTCGGCCAGCGACGTGTACAGCGGGCTGACGCCGGTGCGGGTCAACGCGACCTCATTGAGCACGGTCAGCACGGCGCTGTACTGCTCGTCGCGCACCGACACGACCCCGGCTTGCAGGGCCGGAGTGAGCTGCCACGCCGACACAATGCCGAGCTGCCCGAGCCGCCGTTCGATGCCGGGGAGGCTCTCCTCGGCCAGCCCACGGGTCTCTGCCGCGACGACGGCGAGTTTCCCGTCGAGCGGCAGGCCGAGCAGCCGTCCGGCTTCCCACGGCCCGGCTTCGGAGAGGCGCTGACCAGTGAAAAGTGCTTCGGCCAGAGCGGAGCGGCGGCGTTGCTGGGCGACGAGAAGTTCCGCGCTCGCCGCCCGGTACGCCTCGGTCACGCGGACCGCGTGCTCGTCGGTGACCTGCCAGAGCAGGCTCGCCGCGTCGATCAGCACGTCGACGCTGCCGGTCTCGCGCGCGTGGGCGGCAAGCAGGTCCCACAGCATCGCGCAGCCGATCCGGTACACCTGCAGCACCTCCGGCAGCGGCGCGCCCTGGTGCGCCCGCCGGCTGCCGGTCTCCTGCGGGGCACCCTGGTCCGGGGTTTCGATGCCGCCGAGCGCGTCGACCAGGAACCGCACGTTGACCGCGATCGAGCGGTGCAGGTCCGCGCGCGGCACGAGCTTCTCGTCCCGGTAGAGGTCGATCCGTTCGCACGCCGCCGCGCAGATCTCGTCGATCAGCCGCGGCAGTCGCGGCTGAGCCCAAGCGACGAGTCCGCCCATAGTCATCGGCTCAGGCCACGGTGTCCCGGCACGTCACCGTGAGCGTGCCGTCGTCGAGGCTGACGTCGATGGTCGTGTTGTCGTGCGCTTCGCCGCCGAGCAGCGCGCGGCCGATCCGGGTCTCGACCTCGCGGGCGAGGAACCGGCGCAGCGGCCGGGCGCCGTAGACCGGGTCGAAGCCCTGTTCCGCGATGAAGCGCAGCGCCTTGTCCGACACCTCCAGAGTCATGTTCTGCTCGGCGAGCCGCGTGCGCAGATCGCCCAGCATCAGTTCGACGACCCGCTCGATCTCCGGCAGCGTCAACGGTTTGAACAGGACGATGTCGTCGATCCGGTTGAGGAACTCCGGCCGGAAATGCCCGCGCAGCGCCGCCATCACCTCGTCGCGCGCGGACTCGGTGATCTCGCCCTCGGCGTTCACTCCGTCGAGCAGGAAGTGCGCGCCGATGTTGGAGGTCATGATGATGACGGTGTTGCGGAAGTCGACCGTGCGGCCCTGCGAATCAGTCAACCGCCCGTCGTCGAGCACCTGCAGCAGCGTATTGAAGACGTCCGCGTGCGCCTTCTCGATCTCGTCGAACAGCACCACCGAGTACGGTTTGCGCCGCACCGCCTCGGTGAGCTGGCCGCCCTCGTCGTAGCCGACATACCCGGGCGGCGCGCCGACGAGCCGCGACACCGTGTGCCGCTCCTGGTACTCGCTCATGTCGATCCGGACGATGTTGTCCTCGGTGTCGAACAGATCCGCGGCGAGCGCCTTCGCCAGCTCGGTCTTGCCGACGCCGGTCGGGCCCAGGAACAGGAACGACCCGATCGGACGGCGCGGATCCTTGATCCGCGACCGCGCCCGGATGATCGCGTCCGCGACCAGCTGCACCGCCTCGTCCTGACCGATCACGCGGTCGTGCAGCAATTCGTCCAGGCGCAGCAGCTTCGACCGCTCGCCCTCCTGCAGGCGGCTCACCGGAATGCCGGTCCACCGCGACACGACCGCCGCGATCTCCTCCTCCGTCACGACCTCGCGCAGCAACCGGGTGCCCGCCTGCCGCGTGGCGAGCAGCTCTTCCTCGCCCTCCAACCGACGCTCCAGCTCCGGGAGCTTGCCGTGCCGCAATTCGGCGGCCTTGTTCAAGTCGTAAGCGCGTTCGGCGGAATCGGCGTCCCGGCTGACCTGCTCGATCTCCTCGCGCAGCGCCTGAACCTTGTGCAACGCCGAGCGCTCCGCCTCCCACTGCGTCCGCATCCCGCCCGCCTCGGCCCGCAGATCGACCAGCTCGCGACGCAATTCCTCGAGCCGCGCCTTGCTCGCCGCGTCGGCTTCCTTCGCCAGCGCCGCTTCCTCGATCTCCGTGCGGGTCAGCCGCCGGCTCAGCTCGTCCAGCTCGGCCGGCATCGAGTCGATCTCCGTGCGCAGCATCGCGCACGCCTCGTCCACCAGGTCAATCGCCTTGTCCGGCAGGAACCGGTCCGAAATATAGCGATGGCTCAGCACCACCGCCGCGACCAGCGCGCTGTCCTGGATCTTCACGCCGTGGAACACCTCGAGCCGCTCGCGCAGCCCGCGCATGATCGAAATCGCGTCCTCGACCGACGGCTCGTCCACCAGCACCGGCTGGAACCGCCGCTCCAGCGCGGCGTCCTTCTCGATGTACTTGCGATACTCGTCCGCCGTCGTCGCGCCGATCAGATGCAGCTCGCCGCGCGCCAGCATCGGCTTGAGCATGTTGCCCGCGTCCATCGCACCCTCGGTGGCACCCGCGCCGACGACCGTGTGCAGCTCGTCGACGAACAACAGGATCCGGCCCTCCGCGGCGGTCACCTCGTTGAGCACGGCCTTGAGCCGCTCCTCGAACTCGCCCCGGTACTTCGCGCCCGCGACCAGCGCGCCGAGATCGAGCGAGAACACCGTCTTGCCCTTGAGCCCCTCCGGCACGTCGCCGCGGTCGATGCGCTGCGCGAGCCCCTCCACGATCGCGGTCTTGCCCACACCCGGATCACCGGTCAGCACCGGGTTGTTCTTCGTCTTGCGCGACAAGATCTGAATCACCCGGCGGATCTCCGCGTCGCGTCCGATCACCGGGTCCAGCTTGCCCGCCGCCGCGTCGGCGACGAGGTCGCGGCCGTACTTTTCCAACGCCTCGTAAGCAGATTCCGGCGTCGCCGACGTCACCCGCTGGTTGCCGCGCACCTTCCGCAGCACCTCCAGGAACTTGTCCCGCGTCAGCCCCGCCCCGCGCAACAATCGTCCGGCCGCGCTCGAACTGCCCTCCTCCAGCAACGCCGCCACGAGGTGTTCGACGGACACGTAATCGTCCTTCAACCGCCCCGCTTCGCGATCGGCCGCGTCGAGCACCCGCGCGAGCCGAGCGGTCACGCGGGTTTCGCCAGGCGTGACACCGGGGCCGCTCACCTTGGGACGGCGGCCAAGCTCGGTTTCCAGCTCTTGCTTGAGCCGGGCCGGATCCGCGCCCGCTTCGTCGAGGAGCCGCGACGCGAGCCCGTCGGGCTGATCGAGCAACGCGAGCAGCAGGTGTTCGCCGTCGACCTCCGGCTGGCCGTACCGCAGCGCCGAGGTCTGGGCGTCGTGCAGCGCTTCCTGGGACTTCTGGGTGAGCCGGTTGGGATCCATGATCAGTCTCCGCTGCGTCGGGATCGAAGGTCCGTTTCGAGGTCCGCGATGCGGTCGAGCAGGTCGGCGACCAGGCCGACCGCCGCGTAGTTCAGCGAGAATCCGGCGCGCAGCCGCTGGATCCGGGCCGCCGCGGACACCTGCGCGACCGGATACCACCACTCGCCGCGCGCGTCCTCGACCGGTTCCAGCAGGCCCAGCACGGTGAACCGGCGGACCAGCTCCGGATGCAGGCCGGTCGCGTGCGCGAACGTCGGCAGATCCAGATGCGCCCCGCCGGGGCTGCGGCGCACAAGCGCGTAGGTCATCCCGGCCTCCTCGGGTTGTCGTCGGTGGCCGCGGCCAATTCCTCGTAGAGCTTGCGCTGCTCGTCGGTCAGGTCCTTGGGGACGACGATCTTGACCGCGGCGTACAGATCGCCGGGATTTCCCCGCGAATTCGGGATTCCGCGTCCGCGCAATCGCAGCTTCCGTCCGCTGGACGTGCCTGCCGCGATCTTCAGCTTCGCTTCACCGCCGCCGGGGAGATCCATGGCGACAGTTGCGCCCAGTGCCGCTTCCGAAGGCAGCAAAGGAAGATCGACGGTCACGTCCCGTCCTTCGATCTGGTAGCGCTTGTCGTGCACCAGATGCACCACCAGGTAGAGGTCGCCGCGCGGTGCGCCTTCGCCGCTGCCGTAGCCGCCCTGCCCGGCCAGCCGGATGCGCTTGCCGTCGATCACTCCGGCCGGAATGTTGACGTCGACGGTGCGCGAACCCTCCGGACCGTCGAGGGTGAACGACCGCCGACCGCCGTGGAAGGCCTCGTCCAGGCGGATTTCGACCCCGGCTTCCTGGTCGGCACCGGGGATCGGGCCGCGCGGCTGGCGACCGAAGCCGCCGCCGAACATGCCGCCGAAGAGGTCCTCGAAGTTGACTCCTTCGGCGCTCTGGAAACCGCCTTGAAAACCGCCTCCGGACTTGGCGCGAGCGTAGGTTTCCGGGTCCATGTCCGGGGGAACCTGCCGGAAGTCCTTGCCGAACGCGTCGTAGCGCTTGCGTTTCTCCGGTTCGGAGAGCACGTCGTAAGCCTCGGAAACGGCCTTGAACTTCTCCTCCGCACCCGGGTCCTTGTTGATGTCCGGGTGGTACTTGCGGGCGAGTTTTCGGTACGCCTTCTGGATCTCGTCCTGGCTCGCCGTCCGGGAGACGCCGAGCAGCTGGTAAAAGTCCTCGCTGTCGCTCATCAATCCGCCTTCGCGACCACGACCGCCGCGGGCCGCAGCTGGTTGTCCGCGTCGCCGTAACCGGGGCGCACGACCTCGACCACGGTGCCGGGATCGAGGCCTACCGCCGGAATGACCGACACAGCCTCGTGCAGCTGCGGATCGAACGGGGCCCCCTGCTCGTCCGCGTGCCGGGGGAAGCCGAGGTTGGCCATCGCCGTGTCGGCCTGTGCGCGCACCGCCTCGACGCCGGAGACGATGGACTTGGGATCTGCCTCGGCGTGCCCGATGGCCAGGTCCAAATTGTCCAGCACGGTCAGCAGTTCTTTGGCGGCCCGCTTGCGTTCTTGCTGGCGCACCTGGACGGTGTCCCGCGCGGTGCGTTTGCGGAGGTTGTCCAGGTCGGCCATCGCCGTGCGCCAGTTGTTCTCCAGCTCGGCGACCCTCTGCTGAAGCCAGGAGACGTCTGTGTTGTCTTCCGTGGCCGCGTCTTGCTGCTGGTTCTCCATGGCGATCAGGAGGTGGTGAATTCGGCGTCGACCACGTCGTCACCGTCGTCGCCGTTACCCGTGGAATGTACGCCGGTCGTGTCGCCTGCGGTGGACGCGACCGCGGCCAGACCGTGGAACAACTGCTGGAGCTCCGACGTCATCGACCGCAGCTTCTCCAGGCTCGGGTCGTCCTGTTTGAGGAGGTCCCGGGCGTCCACGGCAAGGTTCTCCGCGCGGGCCTTCTCGTTGACCGGCACCGCGTCGCCGAGCTCGGTGATGCTTTTCTCCACCTGGTAAACGGCGCTGTCGAGCGTGTTGCGGGCGTCGACAACCTCGCGCAGCTTGGCGTCCTCGGCCCGGTGCGCCTCGGCGTCGGCGACCATGCGGTCGACGTCCGCGGAGTCCAAATTGGAGCTTTCGGAGATGGTGATGGCCTGTTCCCGGCCGGAATTGGTGTCCTTGGCCGAGACGTTGAGGATGCCGTTGGCGTCGATGTCGTAGGTGACCTCGATCTGCGGCACGCCGCGCGGCGCCGGCGGGATGTTCTCGAGCCGGAACCGGCCGAGCACCCGGTTGTCCGCCGCCTTCTCGCGCTCGCCCTGCAGGACGACGATGTCCACAGCGGACTGATTGTCCTCGGCCGTGGAGAAGGTTTCCTTGCGCCGGGCCGGAATCGTGGTGTTGCGGTCGATGACCTTGGTCATCACGCCGCCCATCGTCTCGATGCCCAGCGACAGCGGGGTGACGTCGAGCAGCAGGACGTCCTTGGCCTCGCCCTTGATGATGGCCGCCTGGACCGCCGCGCCGAGGGCGACGACCTCGTCCGGGTTGACCGTCATGTTCGGGTCTTTGCCGCCGGTCATCCGCCGTACCAGCGCCTGCACCGCCGGGATGCGCGTCGAACCGCCGACCAGGATCACCTCGTCGATGTCGTGCGCGGTGAGCTTCGCGTCGGCGAGCGCCTGCTCCACCGGCACCTTGCACCGGTCGACAAGGTCTGCGGTGATCTGATCGAAGGTGGAGCGCATCAGCGTGGTGTTGAGATGCTTCGGGCCGGAGCCGTCCGCAGTGATGAACGGCAGGTTGATCGTGGTCTGCGTGACCGAGGACAGCTCTTCCTTCGCCTTCGACGCGGCCTCGAACAACCGTTGCAGCGCTTGGGGATCTTTCCGCAGATCGATGCCGTTCTCCTGCTCGAACTGGTCCGCGAGATGATCGACGACCCGACGGTCGAAGTCGTCGCCGCCCAAATGCGTGTCGCCCGCGGTGGAACGAACCTCGACCACACCGTCGCCGATGTCCAGAACGCTGACGTCGAACGTGCCGCCGCCGAGGTCGAACACCAGCACGGTTTCATGCTGTTTCTTGTCCAACCCGTAAGCCAGCGCCGCCGCGGTCGGCTCGTTGATGATCCGCAATACCTCGAGCCCCGCGATGCGACCCGCGTCCTTGGTGGCCTGGCGCTGCGCGTCGTTGAAATACGCCGGAACCGTAATGACCGCCTCGGTCACCTTCTCGCCGAGAAACTTCGACGCGTCGTCGACCAGCTTGCGCAACACGAGCGCCGAAACCTCCTCCGGCGCGTATTTCTTGCCGTGCACGTCGAACCGCACCGCGTCGTCCGGCCCCGGCACGACGTCGTAGGAGACCGCGTCGATCTCACTGGCGACTTCGTCGTAGCGACGGCCGATGAACCGCTTCGCCGACGAAATCGTGCCCTTCGGATTCATGATCGCCTGCCGCCGCGCGAGCTGGCCGACGAGCCGCTCGCCCGAATCGGTGTACGCGACCACCGACGGAGTCGTCCGGGCCCCGTCCGCGTTGGCGATCACCTCGGGCTGGCCGCCCTCCAGCACCGCGATGACCGAGTTGGTCGTCCCCAGGTCGATGCCCACCGCTTTCGCCACGACGCCGTTCCTTTCCGGGTTTGTTCCTGTCCGAAGCCTCGGGACAGGACGAGTTCGAGGTCTGGTGTACTGGAGGCGGAAAGTGGCGTCAACACGAAATGGTTTTCGCTTTCGCCTTTTCCAGCGCATTCGCCTGACGATTGTGGGCCGCACCAAAGAATATTGTTCCGCCGCACAATCGGCTAGCTTCACCGCGTGGCTCATCTACTGCGTGCGATCAAGTCGTACAATTTCGCGGAGGCACCGCCTGCACCGCCGCGATCACCTACTTCACCGTGCTGGCGAACGACCATGCCTTGCTGGAGCAGTTCCAGACGTTCGCCCTGGCGCAGGTTCCTCCGGCATTGCACCGGCAGGCGCTCGACCTGGTCGACAGCGCGATCGCGTCACGCACCGCCGTCGGCCTAACCGGACTGGGTGCCGCCGCCTACTCCGGTCTCGGGTGGATGCGCCACCTTCGCGAGGCTCTGCCCCTGCAGCACGGGGACGCTCCTGCTCGCCGCGGCGTGTTTCGGGCTGTTCTCTACGATTTCGCCGCGCTGCTGGGGCTCAGCGTCAGTCTCGCCGCTTCGGGCGCACTCACCTTTGTCCGGTCCGGGATTCTGCTGACCGCTTGCGCCCTGGTCGCCAATTGGGCGGTCTTCTTGGTGGTACTGGCGAAATTCCCCCGGTGCCCGGTGCCGTTGCGCAGTGTTTGGGCTGGTGCCGCTATTGGCGCGTATTCAGGCCGGTGATCGGGTTTCTGGCGTTTGTCGATTTGAGCATCCAGTTGCTGCTGCTGTGCGCGGCTTGGACTGCCACCGGCAAGCACCGTTGACATCACTTCAAACCCACGTCCTGCGCCAGCGCACGCGCGGCTCGGTTACCGGCCAGCGACGGATACTCCAGCGTCACCCGTTGCAGTTCTCCTGCGATGAACCTCGTCCCGGCGGCCACGAATTCGTCGACGGAGCACTGCAATGTGGTTTCCAGGTAGGTCGGAGTCGCCCGTCCCCGCTTCCTTCCCGGGCGGACCTCATTACGTTCTGCACGCTGCACATTGCGTCGAACAGAGGATCAAGCTCCACGAAGGCCCGATTTCGACGTCGGCGTGGGCCATCGAAAGCTGGCCGAGGAAGTAGTACCACCTGAGATCGTCCTCGGAAACGGAAATCAGGTCTTCAGCCTGGGTGAGCCCCGACGGCGTCAGGCGCGGCCAGGCATCAAAGCGTGCGTCAACTGCTCAAGCAACGTACTGGTGTCAGCGGCGACGGCGACAGCCGACCCCGCCGGGTGCTCGGCCTTGACGGCTCGGGTCTGCCCACGCCGCTGCTCCCCGAGGTCGACCGTGACCGACGTGCGGTGAAGCCCGGCGATCGTCGGGTCGAGCAGGATCACGGCGGCCAGCGGATCATGGAGCGGGAAAGCCGGCAGCTTCCCCGGCAAGGCAAGGAGCACCGCCGCCATGCGTCCCCACAACCGGTCTTGATCCGCGGCGAGGCGTTCTAGCCATAGCCGGGTGACGGTGGCCTTTCGGGTCACATCGAGAGGGACCAGCGTCAGGTCGAACCCAGCCGCCGCGACCTGGGCGGCTGCCTCGGGATCGTGCCACACGTTGCTTTCGGCGCAGTCGCTGATGTTGCCCTTCACCTCGAACGCTCCGGCCATCGACACCACGCGTCGGACCAGCGTGGGCAAGTCGGGTTCGGCGTCCAGGGCGATCGCGACATTGGTGAGCGGGCCCAGAGTCAGGAGATCGACCCGACCGGGGTTCTCCCGAGCAAGGCGCACCATTTGGGCGGCGGCGGTTTCCTCCCGCACGGGCTTCCGTTTCGGCGAGCCCGCCGCCTTGCCCAGGAGATCTTCCGGGTGCGCGAGATGCAGTGGGCGCGCAAGCGGTTCCGACGCCCCCACTGCCACCGGCGTCGAATGATCGCCTGCGATCTCGAGCGCCCGCAAGCCGTTGTCAGCCGCGGCAGCCGCGGACACGTTGCCGTGCACCGAACCCACGCCGACGATCTCGACACCAGGGGTGCGGGCCAGGAGAACGAGGGCAAGCGCGTCGTCAACACCGCCGTCCTGATCGACGATGACGGTGGTCGTTGTTGCCATAGGACATCTTCTCCAGGAGCCCGCAAGCGGCGCAATTCTTCGGTGCCGCCCACCTGCCCGGCGGAGGCACCCTCTTGACAGGTCGTTTCATCAGACAATACGTTCTTGTCACCAGATGAAACACACTCAGCAAGGGAGGCCGCTCGGATGGTTCTCGACACCGCCTACTTGCTCCGCCGGGCGGGGGCCTCCTACCGGGGCCTCACGGCGGTCGACGACGGGCGTACGGCTCGCACCTTCAGCGAGCTTCTCGACCGCGCCGAGCGGGTGGCCAACTCCCTCGACGCACTCGGCATCCCGGAGAGCGCGAGTGTCGGGATTCTGTCCGACAACCGCACGGAGTTCGTCGAGACCGACTGCGCTCTCGCTCTCGGACGGCGGGTTCGGGTGGCGCTCAACGCTCGGCTGCATCTGGAGGATTTCCGTTACGTAGCCGAGGATGCCGGACTCCGAGCGCTCTTCTTCGCGCCGAGGTTCGCGGCGGAGGCGCACGCGCTGGCGGAGGAATTCGGACTCCAGGCGATCCCCTTCGAAAAGCACCCAGGTTTCGAGCACTCGTACGAGGGTCTCATCTCAGAAGCAAAGAGCGAGCCGGTGTTGCGGGACGACGATCCTGAAGGCGCGGCGTGGATTTCCTACACCTCAGGGACGACCGGACGGCCCAAGGGAGTCGTCCTGTCGCATCGGGCGTTGCGCGAGGTGGCGTTGAATCTGCTGCTGGAGCTGTCACCGGTCCGTGAGGGCGAGAGGATTTTGCTTACCCAGGCCGTTTCGCACGCGTCGGGGTACTTCGTGCTGCCGTATCTGATCAGCGGCGCGGGCGTGCATGTCATGCCCAAGTTCGATCCCGATGAGGTCTGGCAGCGATCCCGCGAGGGGCATTTCCGTACGCTCAAGGCGGTTCCCGCGATGCTCGAACCGTTGCTGGACGCGGCGCACGGCGAGTGGGGTTTCGAAACGATCGCCTACGGAGCGTCGAGCGTCGCGTTGCCGGTACTGGAGCGCGCGCTCGATCGGTTCGGGCCGACGTTGGTGCAGGACTACGGGCAGTCCGAGGCACCGATGACGATCACCTGTCTCAGCAAGTCCGATCATCTTGACGCGCAGGCGAGACAGTCCGCGGGAAGGCCTTGGCGGTCGGTGGCGGTCGAGGTGCGAGACGGGGACGGCAGGGTTGTGCGGCCGGGCGAGATCGGGGAGGTTTATGTGCGCGGGTCGCATCTGATGTCCGGCTATCACCGCAAACCCGAGGCTACGGCTGCGGTTCTGGTGGACGGGTGGTTGCGCACCAAAGATCTCGCCCGGGCCGACGAGCGCGGGTTCATTCACCTCCAAGGGCGCAATGACGAAATGATCAATTCCGGCGGGTACAACATCGCGCCTCGCGAGGTGGAAAACGAACTGTCGGCGCACGCGGCGGTCAGCGAGGCGGTGGTGCTCGGCCTTCCCGACCCGCGCTGGGGCGATGCGGTCACGGCGGTGGTGCGGTTGCGGGACGCGCAGGCGGCGTCCAGTCAGGAATTGATCGAGTTTGTCCGGCCGCGGCTGGGGATTCGCACGCCGAGAAGGCTCGAGATTTGGGACGCCATTCCGCGCACACCGTACGGGAAGGTCGACCGGGTCGCATTGCGCGACAAGCTGATCGGAGGGTTCGAGTGAACACCGACGACATTGAGATCTTAGGCGTGGGGATGCATCCGTTCGGTCGGTACACCAACTCGTCGCTGAAAGATCTCAACCGCGTCGCGTGTGTGTCCGCGTTGGTTGACGCGGGGCTTGCGGTGCGCGACGTCGACGCGGTGTACGCGGCCAATGCGATGGCAGGATTGTTGCAGGGGCAGGAGATGATCCGCGGACAGTCGGTCATGCGGGAGATCGGGATCGAGCGCATCCCGGTCACGAACGTCGAGAACGCTTGTGCGAGCGGCTCGACTGCGTTGCGCCAGGCCGTTCTCTCGATCCGCGCCGGGTCGGCGGACGTCGTGCTGGTCGCGGGCGTGGAGAAGATGTTCGTGGAGGATCGTTCCCGGACGCTCGCGGCACTGGAGTCCGCGGGCGACCTCGACGTGGTATCCGGGATCGGACTGCAGTTCACCGCGGTCTACGGGATGCGGCTGCGCAAGCTCATCGCGGCGGGCAGGCTGACGGTGGACGATCTGGTCGCCGTTTCCGTCAAGAGTCACGCCAATGGCGAGCGCAATCCCTATGCGCAGCACCGGAAAGTCGTCAGCCCCGAAGAAGTGCTGGGTTCGCGGCCGATCGCTGACCCGTTGACGTTGCTCATGTGCAGTTCCATCTGCGACGGTGCGGCGGCGGTCGTGGTGGCGCGGCGTGGGGCGGTCCGCGACAACAGCAAGCCGACTGTCCGCATTAGAGCGTCGCAAGCAGCAACCGGGTATACGACCACCGGGAACGAGCCGTCGTTGACCGAATTGTGCGCGGCTGCGGCGTACACGGAGGCGGGGGTCGGGCCGAAGGACGTCGACGTCGCCGAGGTCCACGACGCGATGGCTCCGGCCGAACTCATCGCGTACGAGCAGCTCGGCTTCTGCAGTCCGGGCGACGCGGGCGCGCTGCTCGACAGCGGTACGACCCAGATCGACGGCTCCCGTCCGGTCAATCCCAGCGGCGGGCTGTCGTCGCGCGGGCACGCGGTGGGGGCGACCGGATTGGCCCAGATCGCCGAGTTGACCTGGCAGTTGCGGGGCGAAGCGACGGGACGGCAGACGGAGCGTCCGCGCATCGGCCTCGCCCACAACAACGGCGGCTGGCTGGAGGGCGAGTCAGCTGTCTCGTGTGTGCATTTGCTGGAGAGGACCGATCCATGGGACTGAGCGCCGCCTTGCAGGTTCCGACCACCGCCGAGCGGCCGCGCGACAACGGACAGGCACTCGTCGGCAGCCGTTGCGGACAATGCGGCGCGACATCGTTTCCGGCGCGCGCGGTGTGTCATAAATGCGGCCTAGCTGCACCCGCCGAGCACACCTTCGCGGAGACGGGCGTGCTGGTCACTTACACGACCGTCCACGTCCCGCGACCTGGGCTGCCCGCGCCGTACACGCTCGGCCAGATCGCCCTCGACGACGGCGGGCCGATGGTGTTCGGCCAGGTCCGGACCGATGGAACCGAGCCCGAGGCGGGGATGGCCGTGCGCGTGCGCATCGGTGCCCCGAGCGAGACGCCGCGCTACTGGTTCGTCCCCGAGCGTTTCGCTGGTTGATACGGTGACCTCACTCGACAAAACGCAGAGGTGGCCAGTGACTGAAACTCCCGACGGCTCCACGGTCCGCGCGGTCAGCCGGGCGATCGACATCCTGTTCGCGCTCGGGCACAATCCGCTCACGCTCGGCGATGTGGCCGAGGTCGTCTCGCTGTCGAAGCCGACGACGTACCGGCTGCTGAGCACGTTGCGCGCCAAGGGAATGGTCGTCCAGGACCAGGCCAGCGGGCACTACGGGCTCGGCCCCGGCTGCTTCCACCTGATGTCGTCGATCTCCAACGGCAACGCGGGCTTCATCTTCGAGGCGACCGACGCCCTCGAGCAATTGCGCGACGTCACCGCGGAGACCGTCGCGGTGCACGTGCGCGCCGGCCGCTCCCGCATCTGCGTCAAGGAACTCCCCAGCCCGCACCTGATCCGCTACATCGCGGGCGTCGGCGTTTCCGAGGGCATCCACACCGGGTCAGCGGGCAAGACGCTGCTCGCGTTCATGCCCGAGGCGGAACGCGAGCGCCTGCTCAAGGACCTCCCGCTCAACCCGACGACGCCGAACACGATTACCGACCTCGAGACCTTGCGCGCGCAACTGAAGAGCATCGCGGCCGCGGGCATCGCGCACAGCCATGGCGAACGGGCGATGGGCGCGGTCGGCGTCACCGCGCCGATCACGGACGCGAACGGCTTCGCGCTCGCGGCGTTGAGCGTCATCGGGCCGGAAGGCCGCCTCGGCAAGGAGAAAATCGCCGAGATCGAACGACACGTACGGGAAGTCGCGGCCCGGATTTCGGCGACGGTGTCCGGAGCATCCGAAGTGGACTGAACGAGACGGAGGTCCAGTGGCCCACGACAGCGACGACGTCACCACGGCGAACGACGGCCGGGTTCCGATCCGCGCGCGGTACGAGCCGACCACTGCCGAGCCCGCGCTGAAAGCGTGGAGCGACAACAGGATCGCCGAGCCCGGACCGTTCCGGCCGCGCTTCATGGTCTACTCCGGACTCGGCCCGCCCGCGATGACCGCGGAACGGCTCGCCGTGCTGCAGGAGGTCGGCGCGGAGTCGTTCCTGCTGGCCGCGGACCTGCCCTCGCAGCTCGGTTTCGACCCCGACCACGAGCTTTCGCACGCCCAGGTCGGCCGGGCCGGGGTGTCGTGCGCGACGCTCGACGACTTCGCCACGATCTGCTCCCGGCTCGACCTGTCCGCTGCCGACAGCCTCGGGATGCTGCAGAACTCGCTCGGGCACGTCGCGCTGGGGATGGTCCACAGTGTTCTGTCCGATCGGGACGCTCGGCACGTGAAGCTGGTGATGCAGAACGATCCGCTCAAGGAATTCACCGCGCGGGGCACCGAGATCCACTCCCCCGCGCAAGCGCTGCGGATCGCCGCCGACTGCGTCGCGTTCGCGATCGACGAGGACATGCCCGGTGCGGCGCTCACCGTCTGCTCCAACCATTACGACGTCGCGGGCGCGGGTCCGTTGCTGGCGGTGGCTTTCGCTTTCGGCAACGCCATCGCTTATGTGGACGAATTGGCCGCGCGCGGCTACGAACCCGCGGACGTCGCCGGGAAACTGATGTTCTTCCTCAACGAGCGCAGCGATTTGTTCGTGGAGGCTTCGGTTTTCCGCACCGCACGGATCCTGTGGAGCGAGATTCTGCGCGACCGTTACGGGATTCCGGTCGCCGAACAGCCCGTCGCGAAGCTCATGGGTTACGCCCACGGCCTGGAATCCGCCGACGAACCGCTGGTGAACATCCCGCGCGTGACGCTCAGCGTGCTCGGGTCCATGCTCGGCGGCGTCGATTACCTCTGCGCCACCGGTTACGACGAGGCGTTGCGGATCCCGTCGGCGGACGCCGCCGCGCTCGCCGTGCGGACGATGCAGGTCGTCGCCTACGAACACGGAATGCTGACGACCATCGACCCGCTCGCGGGCAGCGCCAAACTGCGCGACGTCGACGAGCACGTGATGCGCAAAGTCCGGCTCGAACTCGACCGCCTCACTGAGGCCGGCGGGCCGCTCGAAGCCATCGAGAATGGCTACATCGCTGGGCGCATCGACGAGAACCGCGGTGCCCGCCAGGAGCAGCTGAGATCCGGCGAGCGGCTGATGGTCGGCCACGGCGTGTTCGACGCCAAGGCCCGCGCGGAGTGGTTCGCGGGCAAGAGCTCGGGCGAGATCGACTTCGCGGAGGTCGAGCGGGACGCCGTCGAGCGGATCACCGAGCACAAGCGCCGCCGGGACACCGCGCTGGTCGACCGCGCGCTCAAGGCGGTCGAGACCGCGGCCGCGGGGACAGAGAACCTCGTCCGGCCCAGTATCGAGGCGCTGCGGGCCGGTGCGACCTCCGCCGAGATCGTGGGCGCCACCCGGGAAGGGTTCGACAGATGAAACGCGTCGTACTCGCCAAACTCGGCCTCGACGGCCACGACGTCGGCGTCCGGCTCATCGGCAAACACCTCGCCAACGCCGGATTCGAAGTCATCTACCTCGGCAAACGCGTTGCCACCGCGACCATCGTCCAAGTCGCGGTCCAAGAGGACGCCGACGCCGTCGGGCTCAGCTGCCTCAGCGGCGGGCTCGGCCACTTCGCCTCGCTGACCGTCGAAGGCCTGCGTCGCGAAGGCTCCGACGTCCCGGTCCTCGCGGGCGGCATCGACGAGCCCGCCGAGATCGATCGCATGATGGCCGCGGGCGTCCATCGGCATTTCGGGCCCGGTGCGTCGATGGACGAGATCGTCACGGCCTTCCACGAGGCGACCTGACGCTGTCCCGCTCAGGCCGTAGAGCTGAGGCAAGACCCCTCTTGACCTGCGTGACCAGGGCGAGTAGACAAGCCATATCACGTAGTGGTTCGCATGTTTCATAGGACGAAACGCAGAGAGTTTCGTCCCGACGGCCGTCGAAGGTGCGGAAGGAGCGGGCAATGGCGCCGGCGCAGGAACCGACACAGGCACGACCCGAGACGAGACTGGCCAAGGTCGCGGTGACCGCACTCTCGGCCTCAAGCATCGAGAACTACGACTTCTTCATCTACGGCACCGCGGCAGCACTGGTCTTCCCCCAGCTCTTCTTCCCCGAGCAAACCGCGCTGACCAGCGCACTGCTCAGCTTCGCGACCTTCGCGGTCGGCTTCATCGCCCGGCCGCTCGGCGGCGTGCTCTTCGGCCACATCGGCGACGTGCACGGCCGCAAGAAGGCGCTGATCGGCGCGCTCGCCGGAATGGGGCTCGCGTCGACCCTCATCGGGCTGATGCCGACGCACTCGGTGATCGGGGTCGCCGCACCGATTCTCTTGGTATTACTGCGTTTCCTCCAGGGCATCGCGGTCGGCGGACAGCTCGGCGGCGTCGTCCTGCT
This sequence comes from Amycolatopsis sp. NPDC003676, assembly GCF_053587275.1. NCBI lineage: Bacteria > Bacillati > Actinomycetota > Actinomycetes > Pseudonocardiales > Pseudonocardiaceae > Amycolatopsis > Amycolatopsis sp. NPDC003676. The sequence goes on along the minus strand of NZ_JBSFNS010000037.1, from coordinate 13,211 downwards.
CGCGATGGAGAGCGCGCCGCCCCGGAAACGCGGCTTCTTCTCGAGCTTCGCTCAGGCGGGCGGCCCGGGCGGCATCATCCTCGGCAACCTCGCGTTCATCGCGGCTATCCGGTTCACCTCGCCCGCGGCCTTCGAGGCGTGGGGCTGGCGCGTTCCGTTCCTCGCGAGCGCCGTACTGGTCTGGCTGGCCATCCACCTTCAGCTGCGCCTTGAGGACACCGACGCGTTCCGGCGGCTCAAGCAAGTCAAGAAACCGGACGCCGGACGCTCCCCCGTACTGCGCGCGTTTCGCGTCCACTACAAGCAAATCGCGCTGGTCGCGGCCGCCTACATCGGCATCAACGTCACCTACTACCTCTTCATGACGTTCGCGGTTTCCTACAGCACGAACTCCGCGATTCTGGGGCTGTCGAAGGACACCGTCCTCCTCGCCGTGCTCGTCGCCGCTGGTGTGCAACTGGTATTGCTCCCGGTGTCCGGTGCCATCTCAGACCGCATCGGCCGGCGCGCGATGCTGTTGGCCGGTTCGGGGATGCTCTGTGCCTTTTCGTTCGCGTTCTGGCCGCTGCTGAACACGAAGTCGACGTTCCTGATCCTGGTCGCGTTCATCGTCGGCCTCGGCCTGATGCACACCACGATGTACGGGCCGCAGGGCGCTTTCTTCGCCGAAGCGTTCTCCACCGGGCTCCGGTACTCCGGCGTTTCGCTGGGCGTGCAACTGGGCGCGGTCATCGGCGGCGCGTTCGCCCCGCTGATCGCGACGTCGTTGTATGCGGCGACCGGATCCTCGATGTCGGTGGCCATCTACATGGCGGTGGTCTGCGCGATCACGTTCGGCGCGGTACTGCTCATGCCAGAAACCCACCTGAAAGATATCAACGAGTCGGTGGTGGTATCCGAACCCGCCGCCGCGAACGACCCAGCCGTCTGACCAAAGGAGAAACAGCATGGCGATGCCCACCCGGCATCTCGGCAAGCTCGACGTCGGCGCCCAAGGGCTCGGCTGCATGGGCATGAGCGATTTCTACGGCAGCGGCGACGAAACCGAGTCGATCGCGACCGTGCACCGCGCGCTCGACCTCGGCGTGACGCTCTTGGACACCTCCGACATGTACGGCTATGGCGCCAACGAGGAACTGGTCGGACGGGCGATCGCCGGCCGCCGCGACAACGTCGTTCTGGCCACCAAGTTCGGCGTCGTCCGCGCGGAGGACGACTCGATGGCGCGTTCGGTGCGCGGGGACGCCGAGTACGTCCGGCAGGCGTGCGACGCGTCCCTGCGCCGCCTCGGTGTCGACCACATCGACCTCTACCAGCAGCACCGGGTCGACCCAGCAGTCGACATCGAGGAGACGGTCGGGGCGCTGGCGGAGCTGGTCGCGGCCGGGAAAGTGCGCCATATCGGACTGTCGGAGGCGTCGGCGGACACCATCCGCCGGGCGCACGCCGTGCACCCGATCACGTCCGTGCAGACCGAGTGGTCGCTGTGGTCGCGCACCATCGAGGACGAGGTGGTGCCGGTCTGCCGCGAGCTGGGCATCGGGATCGTGCCGTACTCGCCGCTGGGCCGCGGCATTCTCACCGGTCGTTACCGTTCGACGGACGATTTCGAGAAGGACGACTTCCGGCGGACGTCGCAGCCGCGCTTCGCCGAGGGCAACCTCGAACGCAACCTGGAGTTCGTGCGGGCGCTGGAAAAACTCGCCCAAGCACGCGGCGTCACGGCGGGTCAGCTCGCGCTGGCGTGGGTGCACAGCCACGGCGACGACGTCGTGCCGATCCCGGGCACGAAGAAGCGGAGCAGGCTGGAGGAAAACGTCGCGGCCGTTGATATCTCACTGTCCGCTGCTGACGTGGCAGCGATCGAGCAGGCGGTGCCCGCCGACCAGATCGCCGGGGAGCGGTACTCCCCGGACCGGATGTCGTTGCTCGAATGACCTTGATGGGTTGGTGAAATGCGTTTCGCAGACCGTGTGGTGATCGTGACCGGCGGCGGTGGCTCCGGACTGGGCCGGACGCTGGTCCGCCGCTTCGCCGCCGAGGGCGCCGCCGTCGTGGTAGCCGACCGCGACGAGGCGGCAGCCGACCAAGCCGCCGCCGAGGTGGAAGAACAGGGCGGGCGGGCGTTGGCGGTCCGGACGGACGTCCGCAGCGACGACGACGTCCGCGCGATGGTCGAAGCGGTCCGTTTTGCCTACGGCCGCATCGACGTCCTCGTCAACAACGCCTTCACGTCGAATCCGTCGTCCATTCTGGACACTCGCATCGAGGACTGGCAACGCGACCTCGACGTGGTGCTGACGGGCGCTTTCCGGTGCTCCCAACAGGTTCTTCCCACGATGATCGACCAGCAGCGCGGAGTGATCATCAGCGTCTCGTCGGTGAACGCGCACACCCACGTCGGCGCGGCCGGATACAGCGCCGCGAAAGCCGGGGTGGAAGCGCTGACCCGCAACCTGGCCGTCGAGTTCGCGCCCTTCGGGATCCGGGCGAACGCGCTGGTGCCGGGCACCTTCCGCACCGACGTCTGGAAGGAACGGCAGAAGATCGACCCGGACCTCCTCGACCGCCTCGCGACCTGGTATCCGCTCGGCCAGGTCGGCGTGCCCGACGACATCGCGTCCGCGGCGCTGTTCCTGGCTTCGGACGAGGCGTCGTTCATCACTGGCAGTCTGCTGCCGGTCGACGGGGGTCTGCTGGCGGGCAATCCGCAGTTCGCGCGCGACGTGCATCCGGAGAATCACCGATGAAAGACGAGGTACGCGTTTCGCTGGTGCAGTTCAGTTCGGCGGTATTGGACTGCCCGGGCAACGCCAACCGGATGGCGGAGTTCGTCGAGCACGAGGCGCAGGAGCACGGGGCTGAGCTGATCGTCTTCCCCGAGCTGAGCAACACCGGGTACGTCCGCTCCGCGCGCGACGACGCCTATGCCGAGAGCCTCTACGCAGCGTCGGAACTCGTGCCGGGCCCGACGACGGAGGCGCTGGGCGAGGCTGCTCGCCGTGGTGGCGCATACGTCGTGGTTGGTATGTCACAACGGCATCCACAGATACCAGAGGTGCTTTACAACAGCGCCGTGTTGATCGGCCCGTCCGGCGAGGTGGTCGGTGTGCAGCACAAGGTGCATCCGTGCCGCGACGAGAAGGAATACTACGTCCCTGGCGATGAGATCTCAGTGTTCCCCACTGCGCTCGGCACTCTCGCGCTCAACGTTTGCTACGACGTCCGGTTCCCTGAGATGGCCCGGGTACAGACCCTCTCCGGTGCCGAGATCGTCGTCTCGCTGTGGGCATCGGCGGTGCAGCCGGGCAAGGTTCCGTCGGACAGCATCGTCTCGCGGTGTGCGACGAGGGCGATGGAGAACGCCGTGTTCTTCTTGGGCTGCAACCGAACTGGCACTGACGACGAGCAGCACTTTTACGGTCGAAGCGCCATCGCGGGCCCGAGCGGCGATGTGCTCGCGCGTTCGGACGATGACCGGGAGGTTGCTGTCCGGGCCGTGCTAAAGGGTTCAGATCTCAAAGCGCAGCGCAGATATCTCACGATCTTCCGCGACCGCAGGCCAGAGTTGTACGGCCGCGTCACCGAACCGCTCTCCCGCCCGGAGCCCCTATGACCTCGGACCTCAGCCAATGGACGGCTGAACAACTCGGTGCCGCTTACGCGTCCGGCGAGCTTTCGCCGGTCGAAGCGACAAAGGCGGCGCTGGCGGCGATCGACCTCGATCTCCGCGCTTTCGCTTACGTCGATCAGGAAGGCGCACTCAAGCAAGCGGCCTTGAGCGAACAACGTTGGGTCGATGGGCGCACGCTGGGGCCGTTCGACGGTGTTCCCGCGTCGATCAAGGACCTCTTCCTAACCCGAGATATACCAACGCTGCGCGGTTCGCGTCGCACCGATCCGACACAGAGGTGGGACACCGACAGCCCTGCCGCGGCAGCACTCCGCGCGAACGGTCTCGTTCTCCTCGGCAAGACGACGACGTCCGAACTCGGCTGGAAAGGCGTCACCGACAACCCCGTCGACGGCATCACCCGAAACCCATGGGACCCGGCGCTCACCGCAGGCGGATCGAGCGGCGGCAGCGGCGTGGCCGTCCGGGCGGGAATGGGCGCGGTGTCCGTGGCCACCGATGCCGCCGGTTCGGTGCGCATCCCGGCCGCGTTCTGCGGCGTTGTGGGCTTCAAGCCGACATACGGACGCATCCCGATGTACCCGCCGAGTGTCCTGGGAACGCTGGCGCACGCCGGACCGATGGCCCGCTCCGTCGCCGACGTCGCCGCGCTCACCGGCATCCTGTCTGCTCGAGACCACCGCGATCCCTCTTGGACACCCACGATCGGCGAGCGAGCGGACCCCGTCAGGATCGCGTTCTCGCCAGCGCTGGGCCGCGTGGACGTGCAGCCGGAGGTCGCCGCCCTTGTCGCGGAAACCGTCGCCTCTTTGGCCGAGGCGGGCTTGCGAGTCGAGGAGGCGGACCCCTCTTTCCCAGACCCGGCGAGCGCGTTCGACGTGCTGTGGTCTGTCGGAGTCGCACACATCGTCCGGCGTTACGGCGGCACGGCACCGCTCGACCCGGGCCTGCAGACGCTCATCGAACGAGGTGCCCGTTACGAGACGGCCGACTATCTCGACGCGCAAAGCGAACTCGCCGCGCTCGGCGTTGCCATGGGCGAATTCCACACACGATACGACATCCTGCTCACCCCGACCGTACCGATCGAACCTTTCGCCGCCGGACACGACGTGCCACCGGGCAGCGGGATGACCGACTGGCCACAGTGGACACCCTTCACCTACCCGTTCAACATGTCGCGCCAACCCGCTTTGAGTGTCCCGATCGGACTTACCTCGCGTGGCCTGCCGGTGGGCATCCAGGTCGTCGGCCCCCGCTACGCGGACTCGACCGTGCTCGCGGTGGGCGCTCTGATCGAGAAATTGCGACCCGCGCTCACTTACCCGCAGGAGGACGCATGAAATTCGGCGTCAACACTTTCGTGACCGACGAGAGCATCCGCCCCGACGCGCTGGGCCGGGCGCTGGAAGAGCGCGGTTTCGAAACGCTTCTCATCACGGAACACTCGCACATCCCGGTCAAACGGGAGACACCCTGGTCCGGCGGCGGCGAACTGCCGCGCGAGTACTACCGCACCTACGATCCGTTCGTCGCCCTCGCCATCGCTTCCGCCGCAACGACCACGCTCACCCTCGGCACCGCCGTCGCCCTGCTGGCCCAGCGCGACGTCTTCCAGACCGCCAAAGAAGTCGCGACCCTCGACGTCCTCTCCGGCGGCCGAGTCCTTTTTGGAGTCGGCGTCGGCTGGAACCGCGAAGAAATGCGCAACCACGGCGTCGAACCGCGCCGCCGAGGTCCGCTGCTGAACGAGAAACTCGCCGCGCTCAAAGCGATCTGGACCACCGACGAGGCCGAATTCCACGGCGAGCACGTCGATTTCGACCCGGTCTTCTCCTGGCCGAAACCCGTGCAACGCCCGCACCCGCCCATCGCCGTCGGCGGCGAAAGCCCGGCCGCCCTCGACCGGCTCGCCTGCTACGGCGACGAATGGATGCCCCGCGCGAAAACCCCGGTCGCCGAACTCCGCCGCGTGGCGTCCTGGCTGGCTGATCAGGGCCGCGCCGACGTCCGCACGACGCTCTGCGGAGCCACTTTGGACTCCGACCTCGCCGCCTGCGCCGAGGCTGGAGTGGACCGGGTGACGTTCACGCTGCCGCCCTTGCCGGAACGGGAAACGCTGCAATACCTGGACAAACTGGCAGCAAGACGAGACAGCTGAATGCGGCCACTGCCAGATCAAGCAGTGACCGCATCCGTCAGCCAGTAATTCAGATACCCATGCTCGCGCCGAGCGTGTCCAGCGCCTTGTTCACCATGCCCTGCGCGGTAGCGTTCAGGTTGGCATTCGTCCCGTTCACCACCCAATCCGAACCGGAGAACATCACCACAGTCACGCCGTTGTCCACGCCACCGTCAGTACCGCTGCTGTTGATCCCCAGCAGCGACGCCGCCTTCACCGACGCCTCGCCCAACTCGCGGGAATCGTTGTCCGAAGTGTCCTGGTCGTTCGCGGTCTGCGTGTCGCCGAAGATCGCGCCGATCACCTTGCTCTTGTAGAACATCAGCGCGAACTGCCTGCCCTTGATGCCGTGCTCCTTGTAGAAGAAGTGCGGGCACGGGCTCTTCTTGTCGTAGCAGTCGTCGCCGAGGACGTAGAACGGCACCTTGTGCGCGCCGAGCGACTTTCCGTTGCTGTCCTTGAAAGTCGTGGTTCCCTGGTGGTCGGGATCGGGGTCGGGGTCGCTGCCGTCGGTGTCGACGGCGAGCCCGGAACCGTAGGCGTAGACGCCCTTCGCCACCTGGTAGACGTTGACGTTCTTGGCCCGCGTCATGGTGTTGATGTGCGGCAGGGAATTGACCTTGTTCGCATCAGTGCTGTTCTTCTTGACGCCGGCCAGCACTTCCGCGGCCGTGTACGACTTGGCGGCGGTGTCCGCGGTGGACGCGTGAGCGGAGTTGACGGCGAGCGGCACGGCGAGCGCCAGAGCGGCGCCGACCACTGCGAAACGCCTACGGGAGGATGACATGACCGGGCGACCTCCAGCCTTCATTAGGAAAACTTCCTAACATAGTGAACCATCCGTGACCGGTCGTTGTCACGAGGTCACTTCGAGAAAGTTCCCGGCGGCCGCCTGGTGCTGGGAATCCGCGCGGGACAGGTGCCGCTGACCGGCACGCGGTCGCGGATCAATGCAACTCGAAGCGGTAAAACTGGCGCCCCTCGACCATCAGATAGATCTGGACGACCCCGCGGGCGCGGCCCGGCAGAATGTCCCGCATCGTGAAGAAGATCGTCCTTATCGCCTCGAACATCGCGGGGCCGTCTTTCACCAATCGGTAACTCACCGGGAGACTCAGGTCCACACTGGATCGATTCTTCTGCTGCGCGTCTTCGAGAAGCGCCGCGGCCTTGACGGCGAACTCGCCCGCCAGGAGATAGTCCCCAGCCCGCTCGGTGCCGCGCACCTCCGGCGGCGTCAGCAACAGCGGGTCGAACTGCCGGGCAGCGGCCAAGACAGCCTCGCTCGGCCCGGCCCGCTTGAGGTCCGGTTTGGGCGCGTCCCGCACCGGAGACGCGTCGAACTTGACCGACGGGCCTTGGATGATCTTCTCACCGGGCACGGACAGCACCGGTGGCGCGACGGACGGCGGCACGACCTGGGCGTACGGGCTGCCCGCGCCCTCCGGCTGGCGTTCCATCGCCTTGCCAGGCTGCTGGTTGATCCATCCCTCCACGAGGCTGTGGATGCCACCCTGCTCCGCGGGCTTGAGGTGCGCCTGGTCCATCGCCACGTCGACCAGCTTGAGCATTCCCGACGCGACCGCCGACTTGGCACCGTCCACGACGAGCTTCCGCAGGCTGTCGGACAGCCCTAGCCGGCGGAGGATCGGCGTGAGGGTCGAGTCGACGACCACGGCGCCGACCGCCTCGCCCACGTTCTTCGGCCGTTTGTCCGGGTCGGCCTTCGCCTGAGCGATGCCCAAGTGCGCCACCCGATTCTCCGGAACGACGGGCGGCAACTTCTTGGCGACCTCGTGCGCGAGGGCCGACGGCGTACCGGACACCGGCCCGGACAACCACGCCTGCACCGACGCCATCTTCAGCGCATCGCCGACGAACAGCTTCAGGATCGCGAACTTCACCTCGTCGGTGTTGTGCAGTGTCTGGCCGCCCTGCACTCGCTGTATCTCGGTCAGGTATTCGACGAGCGCCTTCTCGACCTTGCCGACCGGCACGCCCGGCTTCTCGCTGGTGCGGTCGGCCTGCCGCTGGATCGCCGCGACCGGACCGCCGGGCACCACCGACCCCGCGTCGGCCGCCCGCTCGGCCGGATCCCCGGGAGTACTGACCCCGGGCACGAGGCGGCTCGCGTGCCGCTGTTGCACCACGTGAGCCGCCTCGTGCGTCAGGAGGTGTTCGTCGGGGGTGCCCGCGACGACGATGTCCTCGCCGGAGGTGTACGCGACCGCATCCAGGTCCCGCGCGGAGCGGGCCGCCTCGGGACCGGTGTGCACCCGGACGCCGCTGAGGTCCTCGCCCCACCGGTCTTCCAGCCGACGCCGGACCTCGGACGGCAGCGGTATCCCAACCGGGCGCGCTGGTATCTGGCTGAAGTCCGTTGAGATGGCAGCTGGCGTCTCGTGGACCTCGTCTGGCGCGGCCTGAGATACCGGATCAGCCTTCCGCCCCCTCGGACGGTGGTCGTGCGCCCGCATACCGCGCCTCGCTTCCGGTCGCCTGGCTACGGCTTCAGCCCACAGGATCGGCCGGGCGCGTCACCGCCGCATCACCGCCGGGTCAGGACGCGCAATAGGCCTTGAGCGCCGCGTTGCCCAGCGTCGTCTGCCCGCGGGTGGCAGCTCCCGCCAGATGGTTCTCGTTGGCCGCGACCAGCACCTGCTTGCTGCCGTCGTCGCTGGTCAGCCACAGGTTGTAGTAGCCAAGCACCCCGCCGCTGTGATTCCAGGCCAGGCCGCAGGCGGTCGGCGACAGGCCGATCCCCAGGCCGTACCGGTTGCCCGCGTTGTCCACCGGCACCGTCGTCTTCAGCTCGGTTTGCTGCTGCGGCGGCAGGAGTTTTCCGCTCAACAATGCGCGTTCGAAGGCCGCCAGATCGTCCTCTGTGGACACAATGGCGCCCGCGGCGCCGAACGCTTGCACGTTGGAGACCGTGACGTCGTTGTAGAACGCGCCGAACGAGATGTAGTAGCCGTTCAGATAGTTGCCGGCCAGGCCGGGGTCGGCGGTCGGGAAGGAAGTGCCGCGCAAGCCGAGCGGCTCGATGATGCGCTTCTGGATCTCCGCGGCCGGTTCGTTCCCGGTCACCGCCTTGATCACCATTCCCGCGAGCACGTAGTTGGTGTTCGAGTAGTGGAATCCCGCGCCCAGCGACGGGTGCGACGTCGCGATGTCCACCAGCGTCTGCGGCGGCCACGGCTGGCGGGGGTTGGTGTTCGCGACGTAGGAGTTGAGGAACCGGGGGTCGCCCGCGTACTCCGGAAGCCCGGACGTTTGGTGCAGCACCTGCCGGACGGTGATCTTCGTGCCGTCGTTCCCGTTGGCGTTCACCGCGCCGGGCAGCCAGCGGGCGAGCGGATCGTCGAGGGAGAGCCCGCCCTCGGCTTCCAGCTGCAGCAGGACGGCCGCGGTGAACGCCTTGGTGTCACTGCCGATCCGGAACTGCGCTTTCGGATCCGCCGGGGTCTTGGTCGTGAGATTTCCGTACCCGGCGTGGATGTACTGGGCGGATTCACCGTTCCGGACCAGGCCGATCACTCCCGGATATCCCACGCTCACCCCGGCCTCGGCACCCGCTTGGAGGATCTCCGCCGGGGTCTCCGCCGAAGCCGGGCTGGCCAGGCCAGTCAAAGCCGCCACCACCGCGACGGCCCCGACAGCTATGCGTCTCATCGCACTCCTCGCGTCGACGATCGCCGGGCTTGCCGATTCCTGAACGGGCACAGCAGTTTCCGGCGAGAGGAATGCGCACCGTATCCGCTCGCGATCAAACTTCGATGAATCGTCAGAGCTTCGCCGCATCCACGATCGCCTGCGCGAACGGCCGCGGCGCTTCCTGCGGCACGTTGTGCCCGATGCCGTCCAGGATCCGGTGTTCGTACTTCCCGGTGAACTTGGCGCGGTAAGCCTTGCCGTCCTTGGCCGCGCCGTCGAAGTCGCTGGCGAGCGTGATCGCCGGAACGCCGATAGTCGCGCCCGCGGCGAGTTTCTGTTCATCCGCGTCGTATTGCGGTTCGCCGGGTGCGAGGCTGAGCCGCCAGCGGTAGTTGTGGATGACGATCGCGACGTGGTCCGGATTGTCGAACGCGGCTGCGCTGCGGTTGTACGTCGCGTCGTCGAACCGCCAGGTCGGCGACGCCGTCTTCCAGATCAACTTGTTGAAATCGCGCCGGTTCGCCGCATAACCGGCGCGGCCGCGCTCGGTCGCGAAGTAGTACTGGTACCACCAGCCCAACTCGGCGGCCGGGGGCAGCGGCTGAAGGTTCGCCTTGAGGTTGGCGACGATGTACCCGCTCACCGGGACGACCGCCTGGCAGCGCTCGGGCCACAGCGCCGCGATGATCGCGACCGTCCGGGAACCCCAGTCGTAGCCGCCAAGAATCGCTTTGTCGATCTTCAACGTGTCCATCAGCGCGACGACGTCCTGCGCGATCGCGGTCTGCTGTCCATTTCGGACGGTACTGGCCGACTTGAACACCGTCGGGCCGAAGCCGCGCAGGAACGGGACGATCACCCGAAACCCTTGCGCGGCAAGCAGCGGCGCGACGTCGACGTAGCTGTACGGGTCATACGGCCAACCGTGCAGAAGCAGCACCGGCTTCCCATTAGCCGGGCCGAATTCCGCGTAAGCCATCGAAACGAGACCGGCATCGGCGTGCTTGATCGTGCCCAGCGAGGTGTGTTCGCCCGAGCCCGCGCGCAAGTCAGATGCGGCGGGCTGCGAGGCGGCGGGCGAGGAGCAGGCAGCGAGAGAGGTCGCCGCCAGACCGGCCGCGAACGCCTGGGTGAATCGTCTCCTGCTGATCATCTGAACTCCTGTGCGCGAGACCGTGGGACGGCCTCGACGCTAGGGAGCCCGGCCGCCGCCCGCGCCCGTCAGATGACGCAACCGGCGTAAGTCAGTCGCCCAGCGCCTGCACCGCACCAGCCAATTCGGCGCGGGAACTGACGCCGAGTTTCGGGAAGATCCGGTGCAGGTGAGTCCCGACGGTCCGGTGCGAAAGGTAGAGCCGCTGCCCGATCTCCCGGTTCGTCAGCCCCTCGGCGGCCAGCTGCGCGATGCTCAGCTCGTGCGGCGTCAGCTTGTCGCGAGCGTCCGGGCTCCGGTTCGGGCTCGACTCCCCCGCGCTGCGCAGCTCGCGCCGTGCCCGCTCGGCCCAGGCTGCCAGGCCGAGCGCGTCGAACGTCTCTCGCGCGGCACGCAGGTGCGCTCGCGATTCGACGACCCGGCGCTGCCGCCGCAACCACTCGCCGAACGCCAGGTGAACCCGTCCGCGTTCGGCTGGCCACCCGCTCAAATCCGCCTGCAAAGCCGCCGTGAACAGGTCTTCCGCGGTTTCCTTCGGCGCGAGCACGGCCCGCGCGTACCGGAGCCCGATGTGCAACGCCGGGGCTGCGCTCGCCATAGCCAGTGGCTCCAGCTCGGACAGGATTTCCCGCATCGCCTCGGCCTGCCCGGCCCGGACGGCGGCCTCGGTCAGCTCCGCGACGCAGTACGCGCGCAAGGCCAGCTGGTAAGCCGGATCGGCGGGGTCGAGCAGGCGGCGCAGGTCGGCGAACGCGTCCTGGTACCGGCCCTCGCTCAACGCCACGAGCCCGCGCGCGAGCTGGACCGTGGCCAGCACCGGACGCGCACCCGCGGCGAGCCCAGCGCGTTCGGCCTCGTCGGCGAGGGCGTTGGCCTGCTTGTGGTCACCGCGAAGGGCCGCGATCTCGGCTTGGACCGCCAGCGCCAGCCCGCCCATGAACGGCTGGCCCGTCTCCCGCGCGAGCCGGACGGCCTCCGCGGCAGCTGGCGCGGCACCGGCCAGGTCGCCGAGCCGGACCCGGCTCCAGGCCTGGACGGCCAAGGCGCGCGGCAACACCCCGAGCTTGCCCTGCGCCCGCAAGCCCGGCACCGCGGCCGTCGAAAAGCGGGCTGCCAGGTCGAATGCGCCGACCTGCAAGGAAGCGCTGCCCAGGTACCGGTCGGTTTCCGGATCAGCTCCGGTCGCTCCGACGAACACCCTCAGCTGCTCCAGCACTGCGGTGCCGCGTTCGAACGGCGCGACATACGCGGCGACCGCGATCAGGCGCGGATCGTCGTCGGGGATCGGCAAGCCCGAAGCGACGTCCAGCAGCGTCCGACGAGCCGTCACGCCGGGTTCGGCCCAGAAACACCGCATCGCGGCACCCCAGAGGATCCGCATCGCCGCGTCGTCCTGCCCTTCGGCGGCGACGGCTTCGGCGAGGGACGCCAGCTCCCCGATCCGGGCGGGATCCTCGCGGACGCCGTCCTCGAAACCGCTGAGCAACTGGCTCGCGGTTGCCTTGCGGCGCGGGGAAAACGACTCGTCGCGCACCAAGCGTTCGGCGGTCTCGCGACGCCCCGATTCGACCGCCAGCTCGGCGGCGCGCAGCAACCGATCCGCCCGCGCGTCCGAGTCCTCGCTGAGCCGCGCCGCCTGCTCCAGCGCGGCGATCGCAGCGGCGGCCCCACCCCTCCGGCGAGCCCGATCGGCCGCCGATTCCAAGGCCGCGGCCACGGTTTCGTCCGGTCCGGAGGCTGCCCGGGCTTGATGCCAGGCACGTCGATCAGGCTGTTCGCGCACCGTCTCGGCCAACGCGAGCTGCGCCCGCCGCCGGTCGCCGAGCGTCGCGGCGGCGGGAATGGCCGAACGCATCAACGGGTGCCGGAACGTCACACAGCCGACCTCGAACTCGACCAGCCGGGCGTCGACAGCGAGGCTCAGCACCTCGGGCTCGACCGGCGTGCCGAGCAGAATCCCCGTCGCGGCAAGGGTTTCGGCGATCGAGCCGGTCTCGTTGAGCGCCGCGACCAACAACGCCGCTCGGGTGGGTTCGGGCAGCGTCGCGACCCGGGAGGCGAACGTCCGCTCGAGCCGTTCGGTCAACGGCAGGACCGGGTCGAGCACGTCGAGGTCGGCCACCGCGGCCGGAAGCTCGGTCAGTGCGAGCGGATGGCCAGCGGACTCGGCGAGCAGCCGCGTCCGGACCATCGCGTCCAGCCTCGGTGCGACCGAGTCCAGCAATTCCGCGGCGGCGTCGTCGGGAAGGCGGTCGAGCGGCATCGGTGAGAGACCAGCGTCGAGCAGTGGGCCGGAATCGTCTCGTAGCGTCACGATCAGCGCGATCGGCTCGGTCTCGATCCGCCGCGCGACGAAGGCCAAGACATCGACGCTGGCGCGGTCGAGCCAATGGACGTCCTCGGCGACGACCAGCACCGGCTTCGCGGCGGCGGTGTCGGCCAGCAGCGTCAACGCGGCGAGCCCGACCAGATACGCGCTGGGTTCCGGTCCGTCCGCGAGCCCGAGCGCGGTCTCCAAAGCCGCCCGTTGCGGCGCGGGCAACTCGGCGACGCCCGCGCGGACGGGGTGCAGCAACTGGTGCAGCCCG
>NZ_JBSFNS010000036.1:0-77157 GCF_053587275.1 Amycolatopsis sp. NPDC003676 | reverse complement strand
ACGCTCGCCGCGGAGGACCCGGGTATCGGCGTGCGGGCGTTCGGCTCGGATCCGGTGACGGCTTCGCCGCACGTCGCGGCGTTCGTGACCGGCATCTGGATCCTCGGCAGAGTCGCCAGGCGCAGACGTCATGGGCTGAGTATTGGCTCGCCTCGACCACGCAGTCCAACACCTGTTTTCGCTGCGATTCAGCGATGAAATCGATCGGCCCGCGCAGGTACAGCGAGTCGGCAGTTGCCCATCGGCGCGACGGGCACCCAGGGATCAGGCGAAGACCACCTCCTCGCTTCCGACCAGCTTCACGCCTGCTGCGGACAGTTCCTCGTCCACCCGGGCGCTCTCCTCCGCGGCGGAGAGTTCGTCGTCGTAGGTGACGTGGGCGTCTTGGACCAGCGTGACCTCATGACCGCGTTCGAGGGCGGCCAAAGAAGTGGCCCGGACACAGAAGTCGCTCTGCATTCCGGCCACGACCAGCGCGGCTGATTCCGGAAGCAGGGAACCCAACGGGGTATCGGCGAAAGAGTCGGGTGTCTGTTTGTCGACTATGTGCTCGCCTGGGCGGACGTCGTGCACCAGTTCCCAACCGGAGGTACCCGGCACGTCAGGGTCGTCGCCGGTGCCGTTGTTCCGGATGTGCACCACCTGGGCACCTCCGGCTCTCGCCCGCTCCAGGACACGCGAGATCGCGGCGGCGACTCGGTCGGCATCGGGCACTGGGGTGGGCGGGAGAAGCATGTTGTTCTGGACGTCGATGAGAAGCAGCACGGGAACCATGCCGGAAGCATCCCAGCGGGCACCGACAAAAAACGGGGTTCGGCGTTCGCCCACAGGGATGAACACGGAGCAAATGACGGTGCAGTCGGGATCATCCCGGGCGGGGCAGAGCCCGTACCTGGCGTGGCGACTGCCCGCCACGGTCTGGCGGTGCCCTGACGACCCGGTGTCTGGCAGCGTTTCTTCAGCAGCCATCCACTCTTCGGCGGCTCTGGACTACGAGTCTCGCCGTTCCCGCGCGGAATCCTCCTGCACTGACGGTCGCGGGTGCGGCATCGGACGTTGCCGGGCGACCGGGTAGCGCGCCAGGGGGTGCGCCTCGTCCAGTCGGTGGCGGGCGCGGCGGGGCACGTCGTCCGACGGGGATACCCAGCGGCGCATCGAGTCGTCCCGCGGGGAGGCGGACGGAGGCTTCGGCGGCGGAACAGCAGAGCGACGCCAGGCGGCGCGGCGCAGGAACACCACGGCCAGCACCACGAACACCGCGGCGACGGCCACCAGGAGCCACCAAGCTTGCATTCGTCCTCCCGTCGTGGGTGGGTCGCACGCAAGGGTGCCCGTTCGGCCCGCCGACAGCGCGATGTCCACACCGCTGGGTGTCACCGGAACGGGGGGTTGTTTGCTGGATAATCGCGGAGGGCGGGTCGGTGCCGTGCAGGTCCGGGCTACAACGTCGCCAGCCGGGGCCGCGCGACGACCAGGTTCGCATTTAGCGCGAAGGAAGGACACCGCTGACTGGCTGCTGTGCCGCCGAACTGGACGACGAGACATATCGAGAGCGGCCCGTTCAGCGAAGTGCACCGGGAGCGGTCGCGGCGGGGCCGATCGAGAGCGGATCCAGTGCTGCGGCAAAGCACGCCCAAGGCCGACGTTGAGAACATTGCCGCGCACCGAAGCAGACCGGGACGGGATCCGTGGTCCTGCCGGTCGGCGCGGGAGACCAGCAGCAATGACTCGAGGCAGAGCACGTGGGCCTCAGCAGCAAGCAACTCGGCCCACGTCGGATAGAAGCTCACCGCGGCGGCAAAGCTCGCGGACCGCAACCACCTCACCAAAGCACCGGCAACCTCACGACCAGAGCCGTCACTTCACCCCATCCCGCAACGCCGACACCCGGTCCACCGCCGCACTGAACTCGCCGCTCGGCAGGGTCCCGTCCGACAATCCCGCGGCCAGCGACGAAGCGGCATCATCCCCCTGGCTCACGTCCCGAGCGGAGGCCAGGATCAAATCCATCCCCGCCTTGGCCGCAAGCACCGCGCGGTTGCCCGGCCCGCCATAGGACTTCAGTGCGCCGGCTTCCAAAGCGTCCGTCACGGTCACCCCGGCGAACTTCGTGCCGTTTCGGAGTTCTTGCACGGCCGTCGGCGAGAGTCCGGCGGGGCGGGAGGCGTCCAGAGCCGGGTACACGGCCCACGAGAGCATCACCAGCTTCACCCCCGCGTCGACCACCGGGTGGTAGGGAGCTTCGTCCTTGGCGCGCAACTCGGGCAAAGGCACGTTCAGCGTTACCGGGCCGACGTCGGTGTTGCTTCCAGCTGGGACAGCGCCCAGGCCGGGGAAATGCTTGGCTGTCGCGGCGACTCCGGCGGACTGCTGCGCGGTCACGAAATCCCGGCCCAGCGCCCCGGCCACCTGGGGGTCCTGGCTATAGGAACGGCCGTACTTGTCGATAAAATTGCCCGGTTGGCGGTAGACATCCAGCACTGGCGCGAGGTTCACGTTCATGCCCACCCCGGCCAGGTTCTGGCCCGCACCGGTGCCAGCGGCCTGCGCTGCGGCCGACGGGTTCGCGGCCGACGCGACCTGCTTCTCCGACCGGACCGGCTCGCCGGGCAAGCGCCGGACTTTGCCGCCTTCCTGGTCGGTCATCAGCAGCAACGGACGATGTACCGGGCTTTGCGCGTTCGCGTCCCGTAATTGTCGTACGACGCCGGTAATCTGCTGAGTACTTGAGATGTTCTCGCCGAAGAAGATCACGCCCGCGGCTTCTCCGGCGCGGATTCGTTGCAGCAGAGCGTCGGGCGGGGTCAGGCCGGGATAGGAGTAGATCACCCGCTGTCCGGCCAGTTGCCGCGGGGTGAGTTCGGCGGGAGTGGCGGCGACCGTGCTCATCGCGAGCACCGTCACGCCCAGAGCCAGCAATGCCTTCCGACGCTTCATGTGGCCTCCGTTCGCGCGCGGGTCGTGGGACCACGCTAAACCCCGGAGGACGGGCGTGCTCAGCAGGCCAATGGAGTCCTAAGTGGACATCAGACCCAGTAGGCGACGCGGGCCCGGTAGTTGCGCAGCACCAGCAACGCCAGCGCCCAGCCGACCACGGTCACCACGCCCGCGACCAGCCAGTGCGTCCAGCTCTGCTGTTGCCCCACCAGCGGGGCGCGCACCAGCTCGACGAAGTGGTACACCGGGTTGAGCTGCAGCAAATTCACCGCGACAGAACCAAAACCTTCGTGCGAACCCTGGTTCATCGCGCGCACCTGGTCCATCGACCACATGATCGGCGTCGCGTAGAAGAGCATCGTGATGAAGCTCTGGATCACCGGCGGGATGTCGCGGAACCGCGTGGACACGACCCCGAACAGCAGCACCACCCACGCGCCGTTCAGCAACACCAGCGCCAGCGCGGGCACCGCGAGCAGCATTCCCCAGCCGAGCCCGGGGTGCAGGAGCGCGCCCGCCTTGTCCACCAAGCGGTACGGCTGCGAGAGCTTCCCGAAGAAAATCGCCAGCACCACTACGTACACGACGAGGTTGTGCGCCAGGTACAACGCCTGCCGCCACACCGTGCGCAGCGCGTACACCGACACCGGCGCGGGAAGCTGTTTGATCATCCCTTCGTTCGCGATGAACGTTTCCGAACCCTCAACGATGCAGCCGTTCATGAAGTTCCACAGGATGAGCCCGGTGGTGATGCTCGGCAGCAACGTCGAAATCGAGGTGCCGAACAACGCCGAGTTCACCACGCCCAGCGCGAGCGCGGTCACCGCCATCCCGACGGTGATCCACAACGGCCCCAGCGACGAACGGCGGTAGCGCTGCTTGATGTCCTGCCAGGCGAGCAACGCCCACAGTTCCCGGGCACGCAGTCCGGCCTGCAGGTCGGCAAGGGCGCGACGCCAGCTTCTCGGGTCCGCGTCGATCGCGGGCGGAGCGGTCATGACAGCGAATCTAGCCGCGATCGCACTTCTCGGCCAACACGCGACTACGGTGTGCCGCGTGAGCTTTTTCCTGTCCCGCGTCCTTTCCGCACTCCGCGATGGCGGCGACACCGTGCTGTTCCACCACGACGACACCATGATGACGTACCGGGCGGCGTCCGAGCTGCTGTCGCGGCTGTACAGTGGCCTCGCCGAGATGCGCGGCATGGTGGCGATCGACGCCGCCAACCGGCCGGAAGTGGTGCTGGCCCAGCTTGCCGCGCAGTTGCGAGGGCTGGAAGTCGTGCTGATCGCCGCGTCCGCGAGCCGTCCGGCGCGGGCGGCGACGCTGGCGGCCACCGGGGCGACTTTGCTGACTGACGCCGAACTCGACACGCTCGCCACCGCGCGTCCGTCCACTCCGGATACACTGCCGAATCGCGTCACGGCGATTTTTCCCAGCGGCGACACCACTGGAACCCCGAAACTGATCCGGCACAGCGGAATCTACGACGGCGTGGCGCACATCTTCCAACCGGACGGCACCAAAACCGCCCTCGTGACCGCGCCACTCACGCATATGACTGGCAACGCCGCCGTTCTCGGTGCACTCTGCTGCGGCAACACCGTTGTGCTGCATCGGGAGTTCACCGCAGAGAAGCTGCTGGCCGATGTGGAGCGTCACCGCATCACGACGCTTTCTCTTACCCCGCCTCGACTTGCCGCAGTGCTCGACCATCCTGATATGTCCACAACGGACGTATCAAGCGTGCAGCAACTCTCCCTCGGAGCCGCGCCGTTGCCGCCCCGGAGGCTAGCCGAGTCGCTCAAGGTGTTCGGCCCGGTCGTCGGACAGGGTTACGGCCTCACCGAAGCACCGATGATCGCCAGCATCTCCGCGGACGAAGTCCTTGCCCGGCCGGAACTTCTCGGCTCCGTCGGCCGCATCGTGCCCGGCATGGAAGCCCGGACCGAGAACGGCGAGGTACTCGTCCGCGGACTGTCCATAATGGACGGCTATCACGGGCAGCCGCCGATCGGCGACGGCTGGCTGCGCACCGGCGACCTCGGCCGCTTCGACGAAGACGGTTACCTCTATCTAGAGGACCGGATCGACGACGTCATCGTCACCGGCGAGCACGGCACGAAGGTCTCTTCGACCACAGTGGAGCATGCCCTCCTCAGCCATCCCAAGGTGAAAGCCGCCGCAGTCGTCCCAGCGCCCGGGCCGGACGGAACCCTTCTGCACGCAGTGGTGGTCGCCGACAACACAACCGCTGACGAACTACGCGACCAGGTCCGCGAAGAACTGGGCGGCGAGCACTTCGTACCGTCCACTGTGGAGTTCCGGGATGAGCTGCCGCTGACCCCAGTGGGCAAAGTGGACAAACAACGGCTCAAGCGCTGACCGACGGACCCAGCAGCCGTTCCCGATGATGCTCCTCGTGCAGGTCTCGCCGTCGCGCGTGCAGCAACTGCGCCAACGTCACCTTGCCGAGCACCCGCGAGGGGTCATGCCGATCGACCACCAACGCCTGCGTCGTGTGTCCGAGCGCCAGTTCGTTCGCCACGTCACGCAAAGTGTCGTCAGCGAATACAACGACATCCGCCGGCATCTGCACATCCGGTTGGTGCGTCATCACTTCATGGACGAAGAACGTCTCAAGTGGATCAGTCGTGTACTCGCGAGTGAGATGCAGGCGTCGGCGCGCGATCTTCTCCGTGAGCACAGAACGCTTGAGCAGCAACACCGATAGCGCGTACGCCGAGAACGACGCGACGACGAGCGGCAGCAAATAGCTCCACGCGTGAGTCAGCTCCAAAGTGAACACAATGCCGGTGAACGGCGATCGCATCACGCCGCCGACCACCGCGGCCAGCCCGCACGTCGCCCAGAATCCGGGCGCGACATGGGGCAGCAAACCGCCTTCCGCGGCTCCCAGCGCGGCACCGATCATGAACACTGGCGCCAGCACGCCGCCAGAAGTACCGGATCCCAGTGACAGCGCCCAAATCAGCGTCTTCACGACCAGGATTCCGACGATCAGCGACGCGGTCGCATGCCCGGTGAGCAGCGTGTCGATCACGTCGTAGCCGACGCCGAGCGCGTGCGGTTCGATCAGGCCGCCGATGCCGATCACGAGGCCGCCGATCGCGGGCCACCACATCCAATGCACGGGCAGCCGCGCGAAAAGATCCTCGGCAAAGTACACGAGCGCAGTCGCGCCGATCGCCAGCAATCCGCCGGTGAGGCCGGGGATGAGCGCGAGACCATCGGCGGCCGGGCCAGGGTTGGACCCGGTGAACGGGACCCCGAAAACCGGTCCGGTGCCGAGCAGGAAACCGCGGCACACCGTCGCGACCGAGACCGCGGCCGCCACTGGCACGAGGCTGCGCGGACGCCATTCGAAGAGCAGCAACTCGACCGCCAGCAGGACCGACGCGAGCGGCGCGTTGAACGTCGCCGCCATCCCGCCCGCGGCACCGGCGACGAGCAGCGTCTTGCGTTCGTCCGCGGAGAGTTTTAGCAGCTGCGCGAGGATCGAACCGACCGCGCCGCCGGTCATGATGATCGGCCCCTCGGCGCCGAACGGGCCGCCGGTGCCGATGCTGACCGCCGCCGAAACCGGCTTCAGCACCGCGACGCGCGGGGCCACTCGGCTGCCGCCGGTGAGGATCGCTTCGATCGCCTCCGGCATGCCGTGGCCGCGGATCTTCTCCGAGCCGTAGCGCGCCATCAGCCCGATCACGAGCCCGCCGACAACCGGTGCGAGCAGCACGAGCCACCACGGATGGTGCTGCGCGCCCGGCGCGACGAGATCCGTGGCGACGCGTTGGTAGAAGACCAGGTTGGTGATCAAGCCGATGAGCTTGAGCAGCGCGAACGCCGCCACCGCCGCCGCGCCGCCCACCGGCAGCGCGATCGCGGTGATCAGCAGCATCCGCGGATTGACTGCGAAGTCGCCGAGGTGCGCGGCCCGCGCCGGGATCTTCACAGCCGGCCCGGCCCGGCCGTGGGCACACCGGGTGCCGATTCCGCCGCCGCGACCAGGTCGCGAACCGCCGTCGAGACCGCCTGGCTCCGCTGGGCGGGCACCTCCGCCAGCAGCTCGGACAGCGCGCGGTGGCGTCGATCCACGACACCCGCGACGACCTCGCGCCCGGCAGCGGTGACCTCGATCGTCACCACCGTGCGGCGGTGCTCGTCCTCGCCGCGCACGACGTACCCGTGCGCTTCGAGCTTGTCGGCCAGCCGCGTGACCGACGAGGCGTTGACGCCCATCGCCTCGGCGAGCCGCGAGCACGGCACGCGTCCCAGGCTGTCGAGCACCACGAGCAATCGCACCTGCGGGAAGGTGACGCCGCGCGGGGCGGCGTGCGCGCTGTCCCAGGCCACGGCCACGAGCACGCGAGTCAGCCGCTCGAGATCGGCCGCTTCGTCCGGCAAACCTTGCATAGTGCAAAAGTTGCTATAGACAAGGCTCTGGGTCAAGGGTGTGCTCGGTCACGGGGGCCTTCTCCCGGCCGCCCGTTTTGTCGGTGATCTTGGCTAGGGTGGCGGTTGAGCGACGCGGAGGTGAGCCGGTGGAGACCCACCCACTCCGGGGCAACCCCGGGGAGCAGCACGACACGTACCCACAGCGCCCCGCGCAGCGGCGGCACGCTCCGCGTGCGAGACAGCGCGGATGAACGGAGAACGAGTCGCCTCCGCGTCGCTCCTCGAACCGCTGCCGGTGTGGCGCTGGCCGGTCGCCCGGTGGACGACGTTCGACGAATGCGCCGCCGCCCTCGACCTCACCGTCGGCGAACTGGCGTGGTTCGCCGACGAACGCGGCTGGCACCGGCGGTCCCGGCCGGTGTTGCGGCATTACAGCTACCGCTGGATCCCGACGGCCACCGGCGGCGCGCGGCTGATCGAACGACCGAAGCCCCGGCTGGCCGAGGTGCAGCGCCGCGTCCGCAGGCACGTGCTCGACGCGCTGCCGGTCCACGAGGCCGCGCACGGTTTCCGTCGCGGCCGCTCGATTCACACCTGCGCCCGCCCGCATGCCGGACAGGACCTGGTGGTGCGGCTCGATCTGGCCGGCTTCTTCCCGACGGTCCCCGCGTCCCGCGTGCGGTCGCTGCTTGATCTCGCCGGGTATCCGCCAGCCGTCGCCGCCGCGGTCGCCGGAATCCTCACCACCCGCACGCCGGTCGACGTCCTGCGTTCCGCGCCCGTCCGGTCGAGGATGCTGAGCCACCTCGCCGGCACACATCTCCCGCAAGGCGCTCCGTCGTCGCCGTCGGTAGCGAACGCGGTTACCCATCGCTTGGACCGGCGACTTTCCGGACTCGCCGCCGTGCTGGGCGCGAACTACACCCGCTACGCCGACGACCTCGCCTTCTCCGGCGACGCGAGCCTGCCGCTGCATCGCCTGTTGCCCGGCGTCCGGAGGATCGTCACTGACGAGGGCTTCCGTCTGCGCGACGACAAGACGTCAGTGAAACCGGCCTACCGGCAGCAACGCGTCGCGGGCCTGGTGGTGAACGCCGCGCCTGCCGTCGCCCGCTCTGAATACGACGAGCTGCGGGCGGTGCTGCACAACTGCGTCCAGACCGGCCCAGCTCCGCAGAACCGTGCCGGGCATCCGGATTTCCGCGCGCACCTGCTGGGCCGGATCGCGTGGATCAGCGCCACGAACGACACTCGCGGCGCGAAATTGCGCGGCCTGTTCGCCCGGATCGACTGGTCGTGAACGCGGTGGTTCAGACCGATAACAGGCTGAGATTCCGCTCCATCTCGGCCCACCATCCGGCCGCCGGAACATCCCTCGGCTGAATCAACGAGGCTTTGACCAGAATGTCCGGCCGGTTTTCTCGCCAAGCGTAGGAAAAAAGCTCGTCATAATGCACCCGCGGAAGCCACCCCTGTTCCCGGCCCGCTTCCAAACGCATGAGCTGCCGAGCAAGATCCACGCTGCTTCGCTCACAACTGCGAAACGCACTGGAAAATCGTTGCACGCCTGCCGCGTCGCCCCGCCGAAACGCCTGGCAGGCAAGGAAAAGCGCGGTCACGGCGAGGACATCCGACCGATGCACCCCGCCCTCCGCCGCCAGATGTTCCGCCAACTGAAAACTGCGCTTCCGCCGTCCCCGGCGCACCATTTCCGCCAGCGCTCGCTGCTGACGAGTGAGATATTCGTCTTCCCGCAGGTACTGCACAGCGTTTCCTCCCCTGCGCCCGGTCCCGACCCAGGCCGCTTCCCGGTACAGGATGCTCCACCAGAGTGACAGATACGTCGGCGGCACTCGGCCGTTCGGAGCAAAATATCACCCAGGGGCATCGACAGTACCCGACCGCGCAAGCTCGGGAATTCTTTGTTGTTCCTTTGAAATCGGGGGTCTCGGTGCGGTTCGCGCGGGTTCTCGGGGCGGGTCGGTTTCCGTATCGGTTCCCGGGGATAGGTTGGATTGCCGACGTGAATCGGGCGAGTGGCTGCGGAATCCGCATCTTGAGGCGAGTGACCCGAGTGGACACTCCGTGCGCGGAGAGGCGCGGCGGTCGCGAATCGCTTTCATGCCAAGGGTTGTTTCCGCTCAAACGGAGCAGGCCTCCGGGCGGCTCGGGCTCCGGCGACCTTGGGGCGGGAGGAATTTGAGTGTGATTTCCGGTGATGATTTCACCCGTTCGGCCCAATCGGGCGCGTGGGAGCGGGGTGGGCAGGCTGCTCTGAGGTGAGCGCGGCGATCGAAGGGCGGATCGGCTCTCTTTTCGGGGCGGCCGCTGACTCCTGCGGGTTCGGCTCGGCAGCGAGGTCAGGACTCCAGCTGCGGGCAAGGTCGGGACTCGGCTCGGCAGCGAAGAAATCCGACTGAGGTTTTCTCAGCAGCGCACGGCGCTTCTCGCGCCACCCGACCGGCCCGGGCGCACGATGCCGCGGTCCGCGAGGGGAACCCTGAGGGAATCAGAGTTCCTCAGGTTTCCCCTCATGGACTTTCGCAGGCGCACAGAGCCCGCCTCGCCCAGGCGGCACCTGGCCCGACTCGACCACGCTCGGCCGGAATCGACGGTGATCGGCCACGCCCCGGCGATGCCCGGCGATGCCCGGCCCGGCTCGACCGGGCTTAACGGTGATCGGGCGAACCTGGCCGTGACTACTCGTGCCCGGCCGTAATTGGCCAACTCACTGCCCGGGCGAGCCCGGCATCCCCTCCGCCGCGAGATCGTTTCTGCCCCACGCCGGGGAACTCCCCGCCCGCCAGAGCCGAAACTCCTTCACCGCACACCGAACCCACGCGGCCGCCCGTCAGGTTCTCCGGTCTATCCGGCTGCCCCGCCGGGGCTTCCCCAGTCCGCCGGAGCCGAAACCCCTCGCCACAGGCCACACGGCCCGGCTGCCGCCGAGCCGTTCAACTCGTTGTCGTTCAGCCGCGGTCAGCCTGGCCCTCCCCAGGGTCAGGCTGACAGAACCCGTGACCGGTCCGCACACCGGTCACGGCGTGTTCGTCCCCGAACTCCTCAAAGCACCTCGAAACAACCCCGCGACACCCTTTGGGCCCGCGGAACGGGAACCGAAGTGCTTCAGGCGACCTCGGTCCGGCTGCCGCCGGGGGCGTGGAGCCCCAGCATGTCCAGCAGCAGGGCGCATTCCTGCGCGTCCTTGGCCCTGGACGCGACGGCCAGCGCTGCCTTGCGGCGGCGTTCCTCCTGCCGGGTCGCGTCCGTGTCGTCCACGAGGTCTGGCGCCGGGTGCAATCCGGTGGTCAGGTCTCGCATGGTGGCTCCTCCCCGATCGGCGTCGGCGCGGGTTTTCCGCGCTCGCTGCACACCCCTTCAACGGCCGAACCGCACCGGATGTTCCGATGACTCCGGTCACGTCGGCCGGTCAGGCCAGGATGGCACACGACGGGAGCGGCCGGTGCGGCAATAAAAAAGGGGGCGTGCGCAGGGCACGAGCGCGAATAGTCCTAAGTGGACACAAGGCAAAAGCGCCCATTCGAGTGGCATGGGTGGCCTCACCCGGCTGGGCGAGCCACTATCCACGCTGTGCATCCCGACCGGCGCCCCCTGCGCACCGCTCTCGTCGGGATGACTGTGCTCGTCCTCGGCGTCCTCACCGCGCTTCGAGCACCGGATCTGCCGATCATCGGCGACGGCACCGCGTATGCCGCCGAGTTCAGCGAAGCCGCTGGGCTCGCTACCGGCAACGACGTCCGGATCGCCGGGGTGAAAATCGGCCGGGTGTCTGAGGTTTCCCTCGACGGTGCGTCCGTCCGGGTGTCGTTCCGGGTATCCGGCGCGTGGCTCGGCGACCGGACATCGGCCGCGATCCGGATCAAAACGGTGCTCGGGCAGAAGTATCTCGCGCTGGACCCGGTCGGGGCCGGGTCGCTCGATCCGGATACGCCGATTCCGCGCGACCGGACCACGGTTCCGTATGACGTGTTGCCCGCGTTCCGGCAGTTGGCCACGACCGTCGACGACATCGACACCGACCAACTCTCGCGCAGCTTCCAGGCTATTTCCGAGACCTTCGCGCACACGCCCGCCGACGTCCGCGCGACGCTGACCGGGCTTTCGCGGCTGTCCGACTCCCTTTCGACCCGCGACGCGAAACTGGCTCACCTTTTAACGCAAGCGCGCACGATTTCCGCCACGCTCGCCGACCGCGACGCTCAGCTGACCCGGCTTCTCACCGATGGCAACCAGCTGCTGGACGAGGTGAGCAAACGCGAGTCGGCCATTCAGGCGCTGCTCAGCGGAGCCCGTCAGCTGGGCGTCGAGGTATCCGGGCTTGTCGCCGACAACGATCGCGAGCTCGGCCCGGTGCTCACCCAGCTCGACCGGCTCACCGCGCTGCTCGAACGAAACCGCGCGGCACTCGCCGAAGGAATCCGGAAACTGGCCCCGCTCGTCCGGTTCGCCGCGAATCTCACCGGAAACGGCCGGTGGATCGACGGCTACCTGTGCGGCCTGATCCTTCCCGCGATCGGACCGCTGAACGAACACGGCTGCTTCAGTCCATGAGCCCGGGACCGCCGGTGATGCGCACGGTGACCTGGTTGTCGTTGTATGTGTAGGCCTCGTAAGTGAACTCGACACCGGTCTTCTCGACGTGCTCGGTCCACGCCCGGTACTCGTGCCGCTTCCAGCCGGGGAAGTTGAAGAACTCGTCGAAGTGCACGATGCTGCCGACGCGCAGCCGCGGGCCGACGTTGTCCAGCACGGTCTTCGCGGAGCTGTAGAGATCGCCGTCGACGTGCAGGAAATCGACCGGACCGGGGTGCTTCTCCAGGAATCCGGGCAGGCTGTCGGAGAACAGGCCGACGACCAGTTCGGCTCCCGGCACGTCCGGCAGGTCGTCGCGGGCGAAGGCACCAGCGGGCATGCCGTTGAGCCACGCCTCGGGCAGGCCGTCGAACGAATCGAAGCCGTACACCTCGGTCGCGTTGCGCGCGGCCGTGATGGTGCGCAGCGTGTTGCCGGACGCGACCCCGAACTCCAGCGCCATCCCGCCGGTGGGCGCGAGGGAAAGCGCGTACTGCAGCGTTTCCTTGGGACTGCCGAAATGCTGCGCGCCGACCAGGCTTTCGCGCGCGAAGACGTTGCTCTCCAGCGCCGCGTCCTGGTCGCCGGCGTACACGATGTCGCGACGGCTGCGGATTTCGAACTCGACCACGCGGTCCAGCAGCCGATCCCCCTGCCGGACGACCTCGGAGCGCAGTTCTTCGCGCGTCCGCTCCAGTTCCGCGCGCAGTTCGGCGAGCTGGTCGGTGTGCGGATCGTGCAGCCGGGCGGCGGCCCGGCGCAGCACCAGGCCGGCCTTCCGGCGCAGCGCAGGGCCCAAAGTCCTTGTCGTCAGCCGATCTTGGCTTTCCTGGTTCATTCCGGGACGATAGCCGACAACCGGACGCCGCCCCGAACTGCCTGGTTAACCCGGGAGTAGCCGACCGTCGGACCACCGCGGATCCCTGCGCGGCCGCACACAGCGTCGACTTTCCTTCTCTGTCCACTGTGTACAGATCGCAGCGGCAGGTGGCTCGCGAACGACTCGCTTGGACGACCGTTGCTTCCGCGCGCAGCAGCACGCCGTCGGCAGGGACGAGGTAGTCGATGGAGAAGCCGCTCGTGAGCAGCTGCGGGCCGAGCACCGTTCCGGCCGCGAAGGTGAGCGCGTTGTCCGCGGCGTAGGCGAGGACGCCGCCGTGGAGGTACCCGTTCTGCTGCCGGAGGTCGTCGCGGACATCCAGCTCCAGCACCGCGCGGCCGTCGCCGAACTCCTCGACTCGCGCGCCGAGCAGGACGCTGAACGGTTGTGCGGCGAGTCCGGCGCGCGCGAAGTCCAAGTCCATTCCCGGTCCTAACTTCAGTAGTGAAGTACTTCAGTAGTGAAGTGAGGATGGCGGCGAGGAGAGATCACTGTCAAGATCCCCGCATGGCCGCCGACGAACGTCTTTTCTTCTTGCTGCAGAGCGCGGCGCACCGGCTGCGCGTCGAGGGCGACCGGCGCTGCCTCGCCGCGGGCGGCGTGACGACCGCGCAGCTCGGCGCGCTGCTCGCGGTGCACGATCAGCCTGGGCTCACCCAGCGGGAACTGGCCGCCGAGCTGGGCCAGCGCGAATCCGCGATCACCGCGATGACCGGACGGCTGATCGACGCCGGGCTGATCGTCCGGCAGCCGCATCCGCGGCAGCACCGGGCGCTGGTGCTGGACCTCACCGCCGAGGGAACCGCGACGCTGGCCCGGCTGCGGCCGGTGATCGAGTCGTTCAACGGCGAACTGCGCGCGCTGCTCGGGGACGCGTTCGGGTCGACCAGCGACGCGCTGCGGCATTTGGCGGGGTGGCCGGGCTGACCCCTGAACCGCGGCGCTCCCGGTCACCGCGGGAACCGCACCGGCTAGCCTGAACCGAGATGTCACCCACCAAACCCGCCCCCGCCGCCTCCTGGCAACGTGCGGGCCGCACCATGTCCGGCGTGGCGATCATGACAGCCCGGCTCTGGTGGGCCTGGCAGACGGTCCGATCCGCAGGCGTCGCTTACCTCTCGGCTCAGCGTTCGGAGCCGTCCCCGCCCTGTTCCGCGAGGAACCGTTCGAACTGCGAGCCCAGTTCGTCCGCCGTCGGCATGTGTTCCTGCGATTCGGCGAGCAGGCTGTGCCCGGACGCTTCGGTGAACGTGTCGTACTGACGCTCCAGCGCGCGCACCACGTCGGCGGATTCGTCGGATTCCGCGACCTGGCGGTCGATTTCCGCCTTGGCCACCTCGGCCGCGGTGCGCAGTTCGCCGTCGGGAAGGCGCAGACCGGTGGCCTTGCCGACGGACTCGAGGATCGTCAGCGCGGCGGCCGGGTAGGTCGACTGCGCCAGGTAATGCGGCACGTGCGCGGCGAAGCCCATCGCGTCGTGGCCCCATTCGCCGAAGCGGTACTCCAGCAGCGCGGCGATGCTGCCCGGGACCTGCATGCGGTTGGGCAGCGGCTGGTGCTCGCCGACCAGGTGTTCGCGGGTCGCGTGCGCGGTGACGCCGAGCGGGCGCGTGTGCGGGGCTCCCATCGGAATCCCGTGGTAGCCCACGGTCAGCCGCACGCCCCAGCGCTCCACCAGCTGCCGCACGGCGGCCGCGAACAGCTCCCATTCGCGGTCCGGCTCCGGGCCGGACAGCAGCAGGAACGGAATCCCGTCGTCGTCGTGCAGCAGGCGCACGACCAGTTCGGGGGCCTCGTATTCCTCCCAGTGGTCGACCGCGTAGATCATCGTCGGGCGGCGCGACCGGTAGTCGATGAGCCGGTCGACGTCGAAGCGCGCGATGACGCGGTTCTCGACCTCGCCGGCGAGGTGGTCGGTGACCAGCTGCCCGGCCGAGCCCGCGTCCATGAAACCCTCGAAGAAGTGCAGGAGCACGGCTCCGTCCAGGTCAGGGACGTCCGAGTCCACCTCGTACAGTTCCTCGGGATCGAGTCCCACCGGATCCTCCTGCTGCTCGCTTGCACGGACGTACCCCAAGACAACGCGCTCCGGCCGCGAATCCATCCCGCGCGCGGCGAAAATAGTAACGCCCCGCACTCAATGGCCACCCGGATCGGGGCATCGTGACACTTGTCGTGGGCATCGGCGCGTCCGGTCGGGCACTCTGAGCAGGTGAACACCGAGGAATCCACCACTCTGCAACTGCGGCTGCGCCCGCCCGAACACCGGGTGAGCCGCCGGGCGATCGGCCATTGGGCGGCGTCGGCCGGGGCAGGCTGGCTGGTCGTGCTCGCCGTGCAGGCGGTGGTGGTCGCGACCGCGGACGACCCGCCGTCGTGGCTCCCGGTGACGCTTGTGCTCTCCTGCGTGCTCGCCCCGCTGCACTTGCTGGTCATGCCGCAGTGGCGCTACCGCGTGCACCGCTGGGAAGTCACCGGTGAAGCGGTCTACACCCAGTCCGGCTGGCTGAAGCAGGAGTGGCGGATCGCGCCGATCTCGCGGATCCAGACGGTCGACGTCGAACGCGGCCCGCTGGAGCAGCTGTTCGGGCTGGCCCGGCTCACCGTCACGACCGCGTCGGCCGCCGGGCCGCTGCGCATCTCCGGGCTCGACCGCGAGGTCGCTGTCGCGCTCGCCGACGAGCTGACCCGCACCACCCAGGCCGCGCGCGGGGACGCGACGTGAACGCCACCGCACCGTCGGCTCCGGTCGCCGCCGAGGGCACCGGCGACGCGCCCTGGCATCGCCTCGATCGCCGGATGTTGTTGATCCGCCCGTTTCTCGACCTGGTCAAGTCCCTTCCGGTACTCGTTGGCGCACTGCTGCTCGGCCACGGGAATGACTGGCAGTGGATCGGTCTCGCCGCCACCGCGGTGACGATCGGCACCGGCATTTCGCACTGCCTCACCTCGCGCTATCGCGTCACCGCGACCCAGATCGAATGGCACACCGGATTGCTGCTGCGCAAGCAACGTGCGATTCCGCGCGATCGAATCCGTACCGTAGACGTGGTTTCGGAACCGAAACATCGGCTTTTCTCGCTTTCCGCGGTAAGAATCGGTACCGGACGGCACGAGCACGGAAAGGGACCGGGCAAGGACCAGCTGGTGCTCGACGCGGTCACCCGCGCCGAAGCCCAGCGGCTGCGGACCCTGTTGCTGCACCGGAAACCGGCCGAAGCCGAGGCACCGCAACCGCCGGAGTCGCTCGTCGCCGAGGTCGACAAGCGCTGGGTGCGGTACGCGCCGTTCACGCTGTCCGGGCTCGCCGTGGTCGCGGCGATTCTCGGCACCGTCTATCACTTCGCGCACGAACTGCACTTCGATCCGACGAGTTTCGGGCCGCTTCGCGACCTCACCGCCCGCGCGCTCGAACAACCGGTGTGGCTCACCGTGGTGCTGGCGGCGGCCGGACTGTTCGTAGTGGTGGCAGTGCTGTCCGTCGGCGGATATGTGTTGTCGTTCTGGAACTTCCGGCTCACTCGCGAACCGGGCGGCACGCTGCACATCCGGCGCGGGCTGGTCACGACGCGGTCGGTGTCGATCGAGGAAGACCGGTTGCGCGGCGTCGAGATCAAGGAACCGTTGCCGCTGCGGATGGTCGGCGGCGCGAAGTGCGTCGCGGTCGCGGCCGGACTGCGCGAGGGCAAGGGCGCGGACCGCGGCGGCGGCCTGCTGCTGCCGCCCGCTCCGGCCGCGAAGGCCAGGGAGATCGCGAGCGAGGTGCTCGGCGAGGACTTCGCGAAGGTCCCCCTCGTGCGGCATACCCGGCGCGCGCTGACCCGCCGGATCACCCGCGCCGTCTTCGCCGTGCTGGCGCTGTCGGCCGCGTTGTTCGCGCTGGCCCGGCTCGACGTACTGCCGGAATGGCCGTGGCAAGCCGCACTCGTGCTGCTGCCGTTCGCCGTGCTGGTCGGGTTCGACCGGTACCGCGCGCTCGGCCACGCCATCACCGGCCGGTTCCTGGTGACCCGTTCCGGGTCGCTGGCCAGAGCGACGGTCGCGGTCCGGAGCGACCGGCTCACCGGCATCGTCGTGCAGCGGTCGCTGTTCCAGCGGAGGGCCGGGCTCGTGACCGTCATCGCGCCGGTCGCCGCCGGACGCGGGCACTACCGCGTGCTGGACGTCGAGGAGAGCACTGGGCTCGCGCTCGCCGACACCGCCTTGCCCGGATTGCTGACACCGTTCCTCGCCGGGGCGGAAAAACCGTGACCTGTGGTAATTTACCGACGCGTTCGTGACTGAATTCGGTGATCTCACGAAGAGGTTTCAGGATGTCGGAACCCGGACTCCGTCGGACGGCTGGTGCCAACAGTTCCCGGAAAGTGCTCCAGCTGCTGTTGTCGTTCACCGAACAGCGCTGGGAGGCCAGCGTGGCGGAGCTCGCCGGCGTGATCGGCAGCCCGGTCGCCACCACCTATCGCTACGTGCAACTGCTGAAGGAACTGCAGCTGCTCGAAGAGTCGCGGTCCGGGCGCTACCACGTCACCAGCCGCGTCATGCCGCTCGCGCGCGCCGCCCGGCTCGCGAACGACCTGGCGCGGATCGCGCGGCCGACGATGGAGGAGGCCGCGCGCGAACTCGGCGAGACGATCCTGCTGTTCCAGCACTTCGGCGATTTCGCGGTGTGCAGCGACCGGGTGGAATGCGACCGGGCGATGCGGTTCACGTTCCAGCCGGGGCATTCGATCCCGCTCGGCGTCGGCGCGACCGGGAAGATGCTGCTCGCCCTGCTGCCCGACGGAGAACGCGAACGCCAGGCCGCCCGGATCGCCGACGAACGCGGCACCGAGGTGCGCGACGCTCTCAAGCACGCGCTGGCCAACCGCTACGCGCAGAGCTGGGGCGAGATCGAGGACGGCGTGTGGGCGTGCTCGGTGCCGGTCGACGCGGACCGGCTCCGGCCGAGCGTGCTGAGCCTCGTCGGGCCGGCCACGCGCGTCGGCGACACGGAGCGCGAACGGGCGATCACGGCGTTGCGCGGCTACGCGGAGCAGATCGGAAAGGCGATTTCCGAATACTCGGTGTAGCCGTAAAATCGGGCCGGTGATCCGCCTCGCCGCTCCCGCCGACCTGTCTGTGCTGCCCGACCTCGAACGCGCCGCCGGAGAACCGTTCCGGGCCGTCGGCATGGCCGAGATCGCCGACGACGCACCGCCTTCGGCCGAGGACCTCGCGGTGTTCCAGTCGGCGGGCCGGTGCTGGGTCTGGGACGACGACGGGACGATCGCGGCGTACGTGCTCGCCGAGGAGGTCGACGGTTTCGGCCACGTGGAACAGGTTTCGCTGCTGCCGAGCCACGCGCGCCGCGGCTTGGGACGGGCGCTGATCGAGACGGTCGGCGCGTGGGCCGCGGAACGCGGGCTGTCCGGGCTGACGCTGACGACGTTCGCGGACGTGCCGTGGAACGCGCCTTACTACGAGCGGCTCGGGTTCCGGGTGCTGGCCGAAGAAGAGCAGGGCCCGGCGCTGCGGGAGATCCGGCGGACGGAGATCGCGCGCGGGCTGGACCGGTGGCCGCGGGTGGCTATGGTGCGGTCTTCCTTGTAGCACAAGCGGTCTTGGCCGTCCCGGCCGATTCCGCCAGGAGCGTCCTGGCCTGCGTCAGTGCGAAGCCCAACAGGTTCAGCCCGCGCCATCGGGCGGGGTTCTCCGCGTCCGGATCGTCCGCGGTCAGCCCGATGCCCCACACCCGGTCAAGCGGGCTCGCCTCCACCAGCACCCGCTTCCTCGTGCTCAGCAGAAAGCGAAGCAACTCCGGGTGCTGCCCGAACTTGGCGACGCTGCCGGCGAGCACGATCTCGCCGCGGCGGGCGTCCCATTGATCCTGGTCGAAGCCCACGACGCCGCGTCCGAGCTCCTTGGCCTGGCGCGGATGCCGGGCTTCCAGGATCTTCCCGGCAGTCGTTTCGTCGCCGAACAGCAAGGCCTTCCGCCACATCATGTAGTGCTCGGCCGTGGCGAACGTCCGGTCGGCCAGCGTGAAGGGCGCCGGCCACCACTGGCTCAGACAGCCCCGTCCGGCGCTTCCGTCGCTCTCCGGCCGGTGTCCCCAGAAGAACAGGAATTTGACTCGCTGCCCGTGGCGCATCCGGTCGGCCAGTTCGGCGACATCCCGCGGGTTCTCCTCCATGAGACGGCAGTCTTGCAGCGGCGAGCCCGGTCCAGGAACTGATTTCGGCCGCCGGCCCGAAGCCATGACTGCCAGGGTCGCTCGGGAGGGGGACCTGGATTGCCCCGCGAATCGAACACGTGTTCTACTGGTCGGGCCGGCCCCGGAGGGGGAAGCTCCGCGGGCCGGCACCCAGGCAGAACCCGTCCCCTCGATCGATCCCAGGAGGCAGTGTGGCGGTCAAGATCACCCACCTCGCCAGTGGTCAGCAGGTCCGCTTCGCGAACGCGGACGGCGCTCGCCGCTATGCCGAAATCATGGGCGGCGGCGTCGACAAATGGCGCTTCACGATCGTTCCCGGGGACAGCGGGGCTCCCGGCATGCCGGCGGCGGTCGTCAACGTGCCGGTGTGGCGGACCGTCGCGCGATGAGCGGTTCTTGTTGACGTCCGCGGTGATCGGCGCGGCACGAGCCCGCCGTGCCGATCACCGGGACAACGTCACCCGCTGTTTGTTGCCTACTGGCCACGCCTTGTGCTCCACTGTCGATCACCCACTGCTGTAAGTCCCGCGCGACGCGGGACCGCCGCTTGTCAGCAGCGACCACCTCGGCACGGCCCTGCACCCGTGCCAAGACGGACAGAAGGAGCGGCTCCTTGCTTGCGCACCAGCGTGGAACACATCGGCGTGGAAAAATCCGGGGCACTGTCGCGTTGTCGGTCCTCGCGCTCGCGGTCGGGGCCGGTGCGGCCCACGCGGCGCCGGCGGCCACCCCGAAAGCCACCGCGTGGCCCGGCGGGTCGAAGGTGGCCATCGCCGACGACTCCGGGGTTTTCGGCAAGAACCTCAGCGGCGTGTCGTACGAATCGCCCACCGTGCTGTGGGCGGTGAAGAACGGTCCGAGCACCCTGTACCGGCTCGTCCAGGACGGCGGCAAATGGCGGCCCGACACCGCCAACGGCTGGGCCAAGGGCAAGCAGATGCACTACTCCGACGGCAGCGGCGACCCGGACGCCGAAGGGGTCGTCTTCACCCCGGACGGCGTCTTCACCTCCACCGAGCGCGACAACGACGACGGCGACACGAGCAAGCCCGCCGTGCTCCGGTACGCGACCTCCGGGTCGGGCACCTCGCTGAAGGCGACCGGGGAGTGGGACCTCACCTCGGACCTGCCGTCGGTCGACCCGAACAAGGGTCTCGAAGCCATCGCCTGGGTGCCGGACTCGGCGCTCACCGCGCACAAATTCCGGGACGAGCACACGAAAGCCGCCTACGACCCGGCGAGCTACCCGAACCACGGGACCGGCCTGTACTTCGTCGGGCTCGAAGCCAACGGGAAGGTCTACGCGTACGCGCTCGACCAGTCCGGCACCAAGTACACCCGCGTCGCCACCATCGACAGCGGCTTCCCGGCGGTGATGGACCTCGAGTACGAGCCGTCGACCGGCCACCTGTGGGCCGAGTGCGACAACACGTGCAAGGGCCGCACCACCACGCTCGACGTCAACTCCAACGGAGCGTTCGCGGTCACCGCGCAGTACGACCGCCCGTCCGGGATGTCGAACTACAACAACGAGGGTTTCGCGATCTCGCCGACCTGCGCGAACGGGAGCAAGCAGGTCGTGTGGTCCGACGACGACAACGACGACAACCACGCGCTGCGCACCGGAACGCTCGCCTGTAAGTAGTCCTATGTAGACAGACAACTGCGGCGGCACCGGAAACTCGGCGCCGCCGCAGTGTCGTCAGTTCTTCAGCAACCGGTCCAACGCCCGCGGAACCGCCGCCGCCAGCAGATCCAGCTCAGCCTCCTCGGCGACCAGCGGCGGCGAAACCGCCATCCCCTTCCCGAGCGAGCGCACGATCACGCCTTCCTCCAGCAGGAACTTGTGCAACCGGCCGGGCGCGCCCGGGTCCGCCGACAGCAGGTCGGGCGCGAGTTCCACCGCGGCCAGGAATCCCAGCCCGGCCCGGACTTCCGCCACCGCGGGATGGCTGACCGCGCCGGAAAGCGCGTCCGCGAGCGGCTTCTCCAACGCCTTGCCGCGCGGGATGATGTCGTCGCGTTCGTAGATGTCCAGCGTCGCGTTGGCCGCGGCGCAGGCGACCGGGTGTCCGGCGTAAGTCGCGCCGTGGCGCAGGATCGGCGCGCCCGGGCGTCCGGTGAAGAACGGTTCCGCCACGTGCGGCGCGACCAGCAGGACGCCCAGCGGGATCGTCCCGCTCGTCACGCCCTTCGCCGTGGTCACCAGGTCTGGCTGCACCGACCAGCGGTCGATGCCGTACCAGGTGCCGAGCCTGCCCCACGCGCAGATAACACAGTCCGCGACGAACAGCACCTCGTGCTTGCGGCAGATCGCCGCCACTTCCTCGATGTACCCGTCCGGCGGCAGCAGCACGCCGCCCGCGCCGATGACCGGTTCGCAGAAGAACGCGGCCACTCGCTCCGGCCCCACGCGGAGGATTTCCTCCTCCAGCGCCGCCGCGTTGTCATACGGCACCTGCGAAAAGTCCGCGGCCGGCGGGCCCCAGCCTTCCGCGTTCACCGGGATCCCGGCCGCGGCGGTGCCGAATCCGTGCGTGCCGTGATAGCCCTGGGTCCGGCTGATGATGTGGGTCTTGTCCGGACGTCCGGTGTGGACGAAGTAGGACCGCGCGATCTTCACCGCGGTGTCCACCATGTCGCCGCCGCCCGAGCCGAGGAACACCTTCGACCCCGGCACCGGCGCCAGCTCGGACAGCCGCGACGCCAGCTTCAAAGCCGGTTCGTTCGCGACGCCGCCGAACAGGTTGTACGCGTCCAGCTTCTCGAGCTGCTCGGTGACCGCGCGGGTGATTTCGGGACGGCCGTGGCCGAGGTTCGAGTACCACAGCGACGCGGAGGCGTCGAAGTAACGACGGCCCGCGTCGTCCCAGACATAGGACCCCTCGCCGCAGGTCACCACGAACCGGTTCCCGTCGACCGCGCCCATGTCCGCGAACGGGTGCCACAGCGGGTTCGGCTGCTGGTCCGGCATTGCTCCTCCTCGGGGTCGGCTCAACCGGCCGGCACCGCGGGGAGCGGCGACCGGCCGCCGCCGCCCTTTCTACCCGCCCGGCCGGGGATCGGCGAACCGCGACCCCTCGACGCGCGCCATCGCGGAACTCCGCAGTCCGGCGTCCCGATGGCTCCGATGGCGCTGTCCCCGGCCGGGCAGACCAGGCGCCGGCCGCCGCGCCGGGCGGCGGCACGCCAGCTCGCCCTTGTACAGCTCGGCGGCGCGGACCAGATCGGCGTAAGCCTCGACGTGGATCCGGTTGATCGCGTCGTGCGCGTCCCGGGCGGCCGCGTCGAGCCACGCGCAGTAGTCGCTTCGGGTCTGGGTCCGCATCGCGCGCCCCCTGCTCAGACGTTTTCGACGGTAGTTGCCTGTGCGTTCGCGGGCGCGGAACTCAGTGACACGCCCTTCCGGTCCTTGACGAAGAAGCTGGTGACCAGGCCGATCACGGTCATCACGGCGAGGTAGCCAGCGACCGCGTAGACGGTTCCGGTGCGGGTCTGCAGTGATTCGGCGATGGTCGGCGCGAACGCCCCGCCGAGCACCGCGCCGATCGCGTACGAGATCGCCGCGCCGCTGTAGCGGACCGTCGTCGGGTACATCTCCGAGTACAGCGCCGATTGCGGGCCGTAGGTGAACCCGAGCCCGACCGAGAACAGGAACAGCGCCACCAGAAGCAGTCCGACGTTGGCCGTGTTGATCAGGGCGAAGAACGGGAACATCCACACCAGCTGGATGACGAACCCGATCTGGTAAGTGCGGACGCGGCCGATCCGGTCCGCGAGCCAGCCGCCGAGCAGCGTGCTCACCAGCCAGGCGACCGCGGACAGCATCACCGCGATCAGCACTGTCGAACGGCCGAGGTGCAGGGTCTTGGTCGCGTACGACTGCACGTATCCGCCGGTGGTCATGTAGCCGACTGCGTTGTTGGCCGCGAACAGCAGCGCGCCCGCGATCACCAGCTTCCAGTGGTGCCGGAACAACTGCACCAGCGGCATGCTCGACCGCGCCTTCTTCTCGCGGACCTCCTCGAACACCGGGCTTTCCGCGACCCGCGACCGGATCATCAGCCCGGCGACGATCAGCACGACGCTCAGCAGGAACGGGATCCGCCAGCCCCACGCCAGGAACTGCTCCGGCGACGTCAGCGCGGTGACCAGCGCGAGCACGCCGTTGGCCAGCAGCAGCCCGATCGGCACGCCGATCTGCGGGAACGCGCCGTACAGCCCGCGCCGGTCGGCGGGCGCGTGCTCGACCGCGAGCAGGGCCGCGCCGCCCCATTCGCCGCCTGCCGAAAGGCCCTGCACGATGCGCAGCAGCACCAGGATGATCGGTGCCCACACGCCGATCGACGCGGTGTTCGGCACCAGGCCGATCAGCACCGTCGAGATCCCCATCAGCAGCAAGGTGAGGATCAGCATCGCGCGCCTGCCGAGGCGGTCGCCGAGATGCCCGGCGATGATCGCGCCGACCGGGCGGAAGAAGAAGCTGATGCCGACCGTCGCGAAGGACACGATCAGCGCGTCCTTGCCGAGCACCGCGAAATACTGTGTCGCGAAGACCAGTCCGGCGCAGATCGCGTAGATGAAGAAGTCGAACCATTCGATAGTCGTGCCGACCATGGCCGCCAAGACGACGCGACGGTGCTCTCTGCTGATCCCGGTCGTGCGCGGCATCGCGCCTCCCCTGCTGCTGACGGTGCTTCAGGTCGTGGCAGATCGTATATAATCAGTCGCCGCTCCGACAAGGCTCAAAGAGGTAACTGAACAGGCTTTTTGCCCAGATGGCCCAGTCGCGGCCCCCGGCGCGCGTTCTCTCGGACGGCGCATCGTCTGAATTGAATGTATATTATTTAGCGCGGCGAACGGACCGGTTACCGTGGCCTGGACACCCCGCCCCGGCGGGCTGTGAAGGGGAGGCGACAGGGATGTCCACAACACACGAGGCGGCCGGCGGGCTCAGCAAGAGCCAGCACACGTACCAAGTTCTCAAGTCCCGCATCACCGCGGGCGCGTACCCGGCGGGCCATCGGCTGGTCCTCGGTTCGCTGGCCAAGGAATTCGACGTGAGCACGGTCCCGGTGCGGGAAGCGGTGCGGCTGCTGCAGGCCGAGGGGCTGGTGCACTTCGAGCGCAACGTCGGCGCGACCGTCGCGGCGATCGATCCGGTCGGCTACGAGCACACGATGCAGATGCTCGCGATCGTGGAAAGCGCGGCCACCGCGCTCGCCGCGCCGCATCTGACCGCCGACGACCTCGCCGAGGCAGGCGAACTCAACGACCGGATGCGCGCCGGTCTCGACCAGCTCGAACCGGTCGAGTTCACCCGGCTCAACCACGAGTTCCACGAGGTCCTCTACACCCGCTGCCCCAACCCGAGCCTGGTCGACCTGGTCAAGAAGGGCTGGTCCCAGCTCGCCGGGATCCGCGATTCGACGTTCTCGTTCGTCCCCGCCCGCGCGCTCGCCTCGGTCGCCGAACACGACCAGCTGCTCGATCTCATCCGTGCCGGTTCCGGCCCCGAATGGATCGAGCACTGCGCGCGGGCGCACCGGTCAGCGACGCTGGACGCGTTCCTCAGCTGGGAAGCGGACTCGCGCAGCTGACCTCACGCGGTCATGCGCGCGAGGATCGTCGCGAAATCCTGCTGCGGAATGGAAAACAAGCTACGGCGGAACGGCAAACCCCAATGCGCGGGATCGGTGACGAACGACAGCTGGTCGACTAGCGGCTTCGCGTCCACGCGCTGGCAAGCGTGGAAGGAAGCCGCGAGCCGCCATGGCTGGAAATCGTCGCTCACGTAAGCCTGGTAAGGCTTTTCGCCGGTGATGGTGGCCCACGCGGTGAATTGCCGGACGGGTGTGCCGCCCTGCAAACTCGTGCGCGGCGAGTAGAAAATCATCTCGTCGCCCGGACTCGGCTGGCGAAGGCGTTTGCCCGCACCGTGATCCGCTTGCGTGAAGCCGCCCTCGGCGGCCGCTTCGACGTGGTCCAGGGTCACGGTGTTGATCCAGAATCGCTGACCGGCCGGGATCACTTCGCGGTCAGCCCTTCGACGAGGCCGGTCGTCGGCCGGCCCAGGAGCCGGGAAAGATCGTCGCCGACCCGCGCGAAAATCCCGGCGGCGATGGTTTCGTCGAGACTGACCAGGAAGCCAGCCAGCTCGTCGTCCATTCCTGCTTTCAAGAGCATTGCCCGCAATTCCTCGGGCGCGACCGGTCGGTAAACGACCTCTCGCTCCAGCACGACGGACATCGCTTCGGCAATGTCGGCGTAGGTGAAGTCCGTGTCGCCGGAGAGGTCGTACGTGACATTGTCGTGGCCATCGGTGGTGACCACGACGGCCAATGCCTCGGCCAGGTCCTTCCGGCTGGCTGCCGCGACGACGGCGTCACCGGTCGCCGCGGCGAGCACGCCGGTGAAGCGAGGACCGGCCAGCGACTGGACATAGTTCTCGATGTACCAGGTGTTCCGCAGAATCGTGTACGTCAGGCCGGAAGCGGCGAGTGCCTTCTCGGTCGCCCGGTGGTCCGCGTTGATCTCGAACCGGTCGTCGTCGGCGCGGACTCCGCTGGTGTAGTAGAGGTGGCGGGCGTTCTTCGCTGCTTCGATGACCGACTCGTGCTGAGCAAGGCGATTCTCGTCGCGTCCCGAGATCAGCACGATGTCCGAGTGCCGCGAGACCAGTTCCGCGACGGCGGCCGAATCCGACAGATCAACCGCTGTGGCACGGAACCCAGCGGAAGCGAGTTCCTCAAGGCGCGCTTGGTTCCGACCTGCCGCGGTGATCGTTTCGGGACTCACGCCCCGCGACACCAGCGCGTCCAGGACGTGCTGGCCGAGTGCTCCGGTAGCCCCGAAAACCAGGGTGTTCGCGTCAGCCACGGTCGTGGAGGGTGACGTGGTAGCCGTCGGGGTCGGCAAAGGTGAACGTCCGGCCGAAGGGACCGTCGATCGGCGCGGAGACGATCGGGTGCCCGTCGGCGACTAGCGCGTCGTGGATGGCCTGGACGTCGGTGGCGAGCAGCCAGATCGCGGCGCCGATGCCGGGACGGGCGGCGGAGGCGAGATCGGTGCCGGGAACGACGTCGCGGAGGGCGAACGCGATCGGCTTCGTCTCGAAGACGACGGCGTGCGGAGGACCGGCGGGCGAGCGGACGAGGCCGAGGTAGCGCTCGTAGAACGCCTGTGAAACGTCCAGGTCGCGCGCCTGGAGCGAGAGGAAATCGGGGCCGATGGCGGGCAAGGTGCTGCTCCTTTTCTTCGTGTCAGGTTCCTGACACGAGCCACTGTATGTCAGAATCCTGACATGAGTCAAGCCGACGGAGTGAACCTGGACAAGTCACTGGGCTACCTGCTGAAAGAAACCTCGAGCGCACTGCGCGCGGCGATGGAGGAGGTGCTGCGCCCGCTCGGGATGACGGTGACGCACTACTCCTGCCTCGAACTGCTGTCGCAACGACCGGGCCTGTCGAACTCCGAGCTCGCCCGCGGCACGTTCGTGACCCGGCAGTCGATGAATGTGCTGCTCCAAGCCCTGGAGCGAGACGGCTACGTGACCAGGCCCGCGGAAGCGCCCGTCGGGAAAGCTCTTCCGGCCCGGCTCACGCCGCGCGGACGGCGGAGTCTGGAGAAGGCGAGCGCCGCGGTCCGGTCCGTCGAGGTCAGGATGCTGGAAGGACTGACCGAGACCGAACAGTCAGATGCGTTCCGGATCCTGCGGAGCATGGTCCGGTCGCTGCGAGGCGATGCCTAGCCGCGCGGTTTCCGGTACCACCGCGGCGAAGTGTTCAGCGGCGGCTTGAGCTTCGCGCGGACCACCAGCACGTTCGGCTCGTCCGATTCCACGAATTCGCTCAGCAGCCGGCGAAACGCGCGGCCGAAGCCGGACACCCGATCCGCGTGCACGCCGAACGAGCGGGCCAGCCCGACGAAATCCGGGCTGTCCCAGTCGACTCCGCGGTGCGGCAGGCCTTCCTGATCCTGGTCGAAGCGCAGCATGCCGTAGCCGCCGTCGTCGACGACCACGACCGTCACCGGCAGCTGTTCCTCGGCGAGCGTCGCCAAATCCCCTACCGCGTAAAGGAAACCGCCGTCGCCGGTGACGCACAGGACGCGCCCGCCGCCGGTCGCCTCGGCCGCCGCGCCCGCGCCGAGCGACGCCGGGAAGCCGTAGCCGAGCGTGCCCCAGCCCATCGGGTACGCCAGCCGGCGCGGCGCGCGGACCCGGTGGAAGCCGCCGATCCAGTATCCGGCGACGCACATGTCGGTGACGATTGTCCCGTCCGCCGGGAGCACTTCCTCCAAAGTGGACAGAAAGTCGGCGGCCTGCGGTTCCTCGTCGCGGATGCGCCTGCGCACCCGGCGGCCGATCCCGGCCAGCCGCGCGGTCAATTCGTCCAGGCCGGGGCGGGTTTCCGGATGCAGGGATTCGACGACGCGGCGAGCGTCGCCGACCAGGGTGACGTCCGGCCGGTAGTTCTTCGCCGCGTCGCCCGCGTCGACGTTGATCGCGATCAGCTTCGGCGGCGCGGGCATCTGCCAGTTCTGCGTCATCAGGCCGTCGAAGTCGGTGCCGATCGCGAGCACCACGTCGGCCTCGTCCCACAGCTGCCCGACCTCCGGCGCGTGCACCGGATTCGGGGCCAGACAAGGATGTTCGGGCGGAAGCAGGCCGCGGGCACCGAAGGTGGTGATCACCGGCGCGGCCAGCCGCTGCGCGAGATTTCCGATCGCTTCCCCGGCTTCGGAGCGCAACGCGCCGCCGCCCGCCCAGATCAGCGGACGGCGCGCGGACGCCAGCAACTCCGACGCGCGAGGCAGGTCCGGCAGGTCGAGCACGCGTTCGGCGGGCGGCGCGGGCGGTTCGCGCGGCGGCGTGGTCTCACGGAGGAAATCGGTCGGAATGCCCAAATACACCGGGCCGCTTTGCGGCATCAGCGCGAGCCGGGCGGCGCGGTGCAGCGTCGTGCCGATCTGATCCGCGCGGTGCACGGTGAACCCGGCCTTGGTGACCGGCGCGAACATCGCCTGCTGATCGGAAGTTTCGTGCAGCACCCCGCGCACGACACCCGGACGGCGCAGCGTCGACGGGATGTCCGTGGCGATCACGAGCACCGGGGCCGCGGACGCCATCGCTTCGCCGACCGCGCCGAGCGTGTTCGCCGCGCCGGGGCCGGTGGTCACGAGCGCGACGCCGAGTTTTCCCGTCCTGCGGGCATAACCGTCGGCGGCGTATCCCGCGGTCTGTTCGTGCCGGACGTTGACGAGCCGGATCCCGGTGCCGGCCAACGCCTCCCACAGCGGCAGGTTGTGGACTCCCGGCAGGCCGAACACCACCTCGGTCCCGAGAGCCGTGAGCGCGTCCCCCAGCTGCTGAGCTCCAGTCCGTCCTGCCACGCCAGCGATGGTATCCGCCCCCGGTAAGCAGCTGCAGACACGTCACCGGACAGGGTTTGTCAGGGTCTGCGGCCTGCCGCGCCGCCCCGTTGTCCCCCACCTGGCCGCGAGATCTGAGACACCGCCTTTTTCGTGCGTACACTCCGGGGGCCGGGGACGCCGAGGTCCCCACGGCGGCGGAAAGGGGTGTCCGAATGCCGTTGATGCCGGTAACCGACTCGATGTTCCTGATGGTCGAGACCCGCGAGCACCCGATGCACGTAGGCGGGCTTCAGCTGTTCCGCAAGCCCGAGGGCGCGGGCGAGGACTATCTGCGCGACCTCCGCCGGAACCTGCTGGAATCGGACAACATGCGCAGCGTGTTCCGGATGCGGCCGAGTCGTCCGGTGAACACCGTCGGGCACGTGCGCTGGTCCCGCGACACCGATCTGGAGCTCGACTACCACTTCCGGCATTCCGCGCTGCCGCAGCCGGGCCGGATCCGCGAGCTGCTCGAGCTCACCTCGCGCTGGCACAGCACGCTGCTCGACCGGCACCGGCCGCTGTGGGAAACGCACCTCATCGAAGGACTGCGCGACGGCCGGTTCGCGGTGTACTCGAAGATCCACCACGCGCTGATGGACGGCGTTTCGGCGCTGCGGCACCTGCAGGGCACGCTGTCGGACGACCCCGCCGACCTGGACTGCCCGCCGCCGTGGGGTGCGCGCGAGAAGCCCGCCGCCAACCACAACGGCCGCGCCCCGGCGTCGCCGTTCGCCCTGGTGGGCAAGACGTTCGAGCAGGTCGCGGGTATCGCGCCGGCCGCGGCGAAGGTGGCCCGCGAGGCGTTCCGCGAGCACCGGCTCACGCTGCCGATGCAGGCGCCGAAGACGATGCTGAACGTGCCGATCGGCGGCGCGCGCCGGTTCGCCGCGCAGTCCTGGCCGCTCGACCGGGTGCGCGAGGTCGCGACCGCCGCGGGCGTGTCCCGCAACGACGTCGTGCTCGCCATGTGCTCCGGCGCGCTGCGCGATTACCTGATCGAACAGAGCGCGCTGCCGGACGCGCCGCTGGTCGCGATGGTCCCGGTGTCGCTGCGCCGCCGCGACACCGGCGACGCGACCGGCAACAACATCGGCGCGCTGCTGTGCAACCTCGCCACCGACCTGACCGATCCGGCGCAGCGGCTGGCCGCGATCTCCGAGTCGATGTCGAACGGCAAGAAGCTGTTCTCGCAGCTGTCGCCGCTGCAGACGCTGCTGCTGTCCGGGATCAACGTGGCCCAGCTGGGCGCGTCGCCGATCCCCGGCGTCGTCGGCAACACGCGGCCGCCGTTCAACCTGGTGATCTCGAACGTCCCGGGCCCGCGCAAGCAGATGTACTGGAACGGCGCGGCGCTCGACGGCATCTATCCGGCGTCGGTGCTGCTCGACGGGCAGGCCCTGAACATCACGCTGACCAGCAACGGGGACAACCTCGACTTCGGTGTTACCGGGTGCCGGCGCAGCGTGCCGCACTTGCAGCGGATCCTGACGCATCTGGATACGGCGCTCGCCGAGCTGGAATTCGCGACGCGGGTGAAGTAGGTCAGTCGATGCCTTCCGGGCTGGCTCCGCCGACCGGCAAGGCTTGCTCGACGATCCGGTCGATCTCGGCGAGGTCCGCTGAGGTGAGCAGAAGGTCGGTCGCGCTCTTCTCGATGCTGGCCGGGCGGCGGGCGCCGACGATGGCGACGTCGACCTTCGCCAGCGTCCACGCGAGAGCTAGCTGGCTCACCTCCGCGTCTCTCTCCCTGGCGAAAGCGGCGAGCTGCTCGACGATCTTCAGGTTGTGCCGCAATGAATC
The DNA here is from genome assembly GCF_053587275.1 of Amycolatopsis sp. NPDC003676. Taxonomy (NCBI): domain Bacteria; kingdom Bacillati; phylum Actinomycetota; class Actinomycetes; order Pseudonocardiales; family Pseudonocardiaceae; genus Amycolatopsis; species Amycolatopsis sp. NPDC003676. The sequence continues at coordinate 46,921 of NZ_JBSFNS010000036.1, read as the reverse complement.
CCCGCGGAAAGCGGACGAACGCGACCGCCAGTCCGACGGGTCGAAGACGGTCTCGGCGGTCAGCGAGCCGGTCAGCAGACCGCTGCCGAGCGCGCTGTAGGCGAGCACGCCGATGTTGTGCGCGCGGGCGTACGGAAGTGGATCGGTTTCCGCGCCGCGGCGGAAGAGGTGGTAGGGCACCTGCACGGTTTCCACCGTCTCGTTCAAAGCGCTGAGCTGCGCGGAGTCGTAGTTCGACACTCCGGCGTGGCGGGTCTTGCCCGCGTCCACGAACTGCTGCAGAGTCCCGGCGACCTCGGCGGCTGGGATCTGCGGGTCCGGCCAGTGGACTTGGTAGAGGTCGAGGTGGTCGACGCCGAGCGCGCGCAGGCTCTCGTCAATTCCTTGGGTGAGCCATGCTCGGCGTGAATCGCGGATGCGTTCGGAACCGGGGTTCGTCCCGCCTTTGGTGGCTATGACGACGCTGTCGCGGCGATGGTCCAACTCGCTGCGCAACGCTTTGCCGAGGAGTGCTTCGGCGGTGCCGTAAGCGCGAGCGGTGTCGAAGAGAGTGATGCCGAGTTCGTGTGCGCGCCGGATCGCCGCGATCGCGGTGTCCTCGTCGAAACTGCCCCACTGACCGCCGAACCCGCCGGTGCCGAAGGCGATCCGGGATACTTCGAGGCCGCTGCGGCCAAGGGTCGTCGTCCGCATCAGCCGAGCACAGCACTCTTCGCTTGGCCTCGCCGAGCGTTCTTACCTGCTGATTATTCGGTTGACACTCAGAGGATGCTCGCGAGGTGAGCCTCCTGGAGCCGTTGCGGCACCGCAGTTTCCGTGCCCTCTCCGCCGGGCGGACGCTCGGCACCTTCGGCAATGCGGTCGCTCCGGTCGCGCTCGCGTTCGCGGTGCTCGACCGCACCGGGTCGGCGGTCGATCTCGGGCTCGTCGTCGGGGCCCGGTCGCTGGCGAACATCCTGCTGCTGCTCTTCGGCGGCGTGCTCGCGGACCGGCTGCCGCGTGCGGTGATCCTGCAGGGCACCGAGATCGCGGCCGGGCTCAGCCAGGCGCTGATCGCCGCGAGTGTCCTTTGTGGATTCGGCTCGGTCCCGTTCCTGATCTCGCTGAGCGTGGTCAACGGAGCGGTCGCGGCGATGTCGCTGCCCGCATCGGCGGCGATCACTCCGCAGACCGTGCCGCGAGACCTGCTGGCTCCGGCGAACGCGTTGCTGCGCCTGCTGGTCAACGGCGGGCGCATCGCCGGAGCCGGGGTCGCCGGAATCGCGGTGGCGGCGGCAGGATCCGGCTGGGCGCTAGCGGTGAACGCGCTGTTGTTCTTCGCCGCCGCGCTCGCCTACCACGCCGTGCGGCTGCCGCGCACCGATCGGGTTTCGGGCGCACGGCCGATCGCCGATCTGGTCGCCGGGTGGCACGAGTTCCGGTCCCGCGCCTGGGTGTGGGTGGTGGTGGCGCAGTTCGCCTTCGTCAACGCCGCCGGGCTCGGCACACTCGTGGTCATCGGGCCGGTCGTCGCGGACGAGACGTTCGGGCGGTCCGGTTGGGGACTGGCGCTGGCGTTGCAGACGGCGGGCGCGCTGGTGGGCGGGATCGTCGCCGCGCATTGGCGGCCGCGGCACGCGTTGTTCGTCGGCGTGGCACTGGTGACGATGGACGCGCTGCCGGTGCTGACGCTCGGCTGGTGGCCGTCGCTCGTCCCGCTGCTGATCGCGATGCTGATGGCCGGGCTGGCGATGGAGCAGTTCAGCGTCGCGTGGGATGTTTCGCTGCAGGAACACATCCCGCCCGACAAGCTCGCGCGCGTGTACTCCTACGACATGCTGGGTTCGCTCGCCGCGATGCCGCTCGGGCAGATCGCGGCGGGTCCCCTCGTGCAGCACTTCGGCCGCGAGCCGGTGCTCGTCGCGTGCGGGGTGCTGATCCTGGTTTCGACCGGGCTCGCGCTGTGCAGCCGCGAGATCCGGCAGCTCACGAACCGGGCCGCGGAGCCGGTCGCACCGACAGGAAGTTGACCGCGCTCGCGCTGAACACCAGCTCGTCGTCGCCGTTGAACAGTTCCATCCGGGTGCGCACGAGGCCGCGATCGGGCTTCGACTTCGACAGCCGCGCCTCGGTGACGGTCGCCCGCATCCGCAGCCGGTCGCCCGGCCGCACCGGACGCGGCCAGCGCAGTTCGTCGACGCCGGGGCTGCCGAGGCTCGCGACCGACGACAGGTAGTGGTCGGCGAACATCCGCATCATCAGGCTCGACGTGTGCCAGCCGCTCGCGATCAGCCCGCCGAACGGGCCCTCCTTCGCGGCGACCGGATCGACGTGGAAGCTCTGCGGGTCGTACTTCGCGGCGAACTCGATGATCTCCGCTTCGGTGACGGTCGTGTCGCCGAACTCGTACACCGATCCCTCGGGGTAGTCCTCGAACCAGCGGTCGTCGATGGGCGCGGTGAACTCGGTCATGCGCGACAGCCTGCCACAGCCGATCGCGCCGAAAACGTGACTCGCGCCTGCCCGGCGAGCGTCACGGCGCGGCCCAGGGCCGGACCTCCTCCAGCAGCTTCGCCACCGCCAGCACCAGGTCGTCCGAATGCCGGGGGCCGACGATCTGCAGCCCCACCGGAAGACCCGATTCGGTGCGCCCGGCCGGGACGCTGATCGCGGGCTGCTGCGTCATGTTGAACGGGTAGGTGAACGGCGTCCACTCCGGCCATTCGCTCATCCCGCTGCCCGGCGGCACGTCGTGGCCCGCCTCGAACGGCGGGATCGGGACGGTCGGCGTGAGCAGCACGTCGTAGCGGGTGTGGAACTCGCCCATCAGGATCCCGAGCGCGGCGCGTTCCGCGGTGGCGTCGAGGTAGTCGCCCGCGGAGTAGGTGTGGCCCCGTTCCCACACGCGGCGCAGGCCAGGGTCGACCCGCGGCTCGCTGCCCGGCGGGAACGCGTCGAGCGACTTCGCCGCGCCCGCCGACCACAGCACGTCGAAGGCGTCCTTCGGGTCGGCGAATCCGGGATCGGCCTGCTCGACCTGCAGCCCGGCGTCGGCGAGCGACTGCACCGCCGACTGGACGATCGCGGCGATTTCCGGGTCCACGTCGACGAAACCGAGCGCCGGCGAGTACGCCGCGATCAGCCCGCGCACATCGCGCCGCACCGCCTCGCGGTACGCGCTGATCGGCGGCGCGAGCCCGGTCGGGTCGCGGTGGTCCGGGAGCGCGAGGACGTCCAGCAGCAGCGCCGTGTCGTCCACGCAGCGCGCCATCGGCCCGGCGTGCGCGAGCGGGCCGAACGGGCTCGCCGGGAACAGCGGGATCCGGCCGTGGGTCGGTTTCATGCCGACGATTCCGCAGAACGACGCGGGAATCCGCACCGAACCGCCGCCGTCGGTGCCAACGGACAGCTCGCCCATTGCCGCCGCGACCGCGGCCGCGCTGCCGCCGCTGGACCCGCCCGCCGTCATCCGCGGGTTCACCGGATTGCGCGTGATGCCGGCGAGCGCGCTGTCGGTGACGCCCTTCCACGCGATCTCCGGCGTGGTCGTCTTGCCCAGCACGACGAGACCCGCCTCGCGCATCCGCGCCATCACCGGGCTGTCGACCTCCCACGGCTGGTCCACCGGGATGCTCGTGGAACCGCGCAGCGTCGGCCAGCCCTGGGTGAGGAAGATGTCCTTGATCGACGCCGGGACGCCGTCGAGCGCGCCGATCGGATTCCCGTCGCGCCAGCGGGCCTCGGCCGCCTTCGCCTGGTCGAGCGCGCGATCGGCGTCGACGAGGCAGTAGGCGTTGATCTCGCCGTCGCGGTCCTCGATGTTCTGCAGGGCGCTCTTCGTCGCCTCGACCGGCGACAGTTCGCCGGTGGCATAGGCGGCGACGAGTTCGCTGGCGGTCAATTCCCGGTCGCCCATCCGGCGCCTCCCTGCGATTCGGACGGCACGTAGCCGAGCCGTTTGTCCACGACGTTCCACAGCGGTTCCCCGGCGACCCAGCGCCGGAAGTTCCCCGCGAACACCTCGACCAGCGTCCGCCGCCAGCCGATGAAGTCGCCCGACATGTGCGGGGACAGCAGGACGTCCGGCATGGTCCACAGTGGACTTTCGGCGGGCAGCGGCTCGGTTTCGAAGACGTCGAGCGCGGCACCGGCGATCTCGCCCGCCTGCAAGGCCGCGATCAGCTCGGGGGTGACCACCAGTTCGCCGCGGCCGACATTCACGAATCGCGCGGACGGTTTCATCGCGGCGAACGCGGCGGAGTCGAACATGCCCTTGGTCTGATCGGTGAGCGGCGCGACCGCGACGACGTAGTCGAACTCGGGCAAATACCGCACCAGGTCGGCGGATTCGCGCACGACACCGAAATCCGGATCCCCGACCCGGGCCCGCCGGCCCGCCCCGGACACGCGCATCCCGGCCGCCCGCAGCATCCGCGCGATGGCCCTTCCGATCGGTCCGGTGCCGACCACCAACACCTCCCGCCCGGCGATCCGCTCGGTCTCGCGGTGCTTCCACGTGCCGGCGCGCTGCAGGTCGAGCGAACGCGCGAAGTCCTTGGCGAACGACAGCACGACGCCCAGCACGTACTCCGCGATGGCGTCGTCGAACACCCCGCGCGAGTTCGTGAGCACGACGTCGCTCTCGCGCAGCCCCGGGAACAGCACCGGGTCGACGCCGGCGCTCGCGATGTGCAGCCACTGCAACCGGTCCGCGGCGGACCAGGCCCCCGGAACCGCACCGGAAAGGAAATCGTAGACAAAAAGCGCGTCGGCTCCGGACAGCGCACCGGCGAGCCCGCGCTCGTCGGTGTAACGAACTACCGCCGCGTCTTCGATAGCGGCCATGTCCGGTGGTTGGTCTGCCCCGCAGAGCACTGCCAGTACGGGGGTCTCCGGGGCGATCACGATTGACACGGTAAAAGTGGCTCGTATGATTGTCAACAATCCGAGGACCACCCCCGGAGCACCGGACGGGCATCCGCACAGGCGTATTCCGGAGGCTGAACCTTGGATCTGGACTTCCTCGCGTTCGAGGGCCCGCTAGCCCAGCGCGGCATCGGCGTGATCGCGCCGTTCGACCTCGCGCTCGAGCGCGAACTGTGGCGCTGGGTGCCGATGGAGGTGTCGCTGCACCTCGCCCGCACCCCGTACGAACCGGTCCCGGTGAGCATGGAAATGGCCCAGCTGGTGAGCGACAGCCGACACCTCGCCACGGCCACGCGCGACGTGCTGCACGTGGAGCCCGAGGTGGTCGCGTACCTGTGCACCTCCGGCAGCTTCGTGAACGGCATCGACTACGAACGCTCGCTCACCAAGGCGATCTGCGACGCGGGCGCGCCGGACGCGGTCACCACCTCCGGCGCTCTCGTCGAGGTGCTGCACCAGCTCGACCTGCACCGGGTCTCGGTGCTCACGCCGTACGACGCCGACCTCACCGGCAAACTCCACGACTTCCTCGCCGAGGTCGGCGTGGACACCGTGTCCAGCGACCACCTCGGGCTGGGCGGCGGCATCTGGAAGGTCAGCTACCGCACCATCGCCGAGCGGATCCTGGCCGCGGACCACCGCGACGCCGAGGCGATTTTCGTCAGCTGCACCAACCTCCCCACGTTCGACCTGATCGAACCGCTGGAGAAGGCGCTCGGCAAACCCGTGCTGACCGCCAACCAGCTGACCATGTGGGCCTGCCTGCGCCGGATGCACCTGCCCGTCGTGGGTCCCGGCCAGTGGCTGCGGGAGGTGTCTTGACCCGTCCCGCTAATATTGTCGACAATTTGCGCATCCCGGAGGTTTCGTGACCACGATCGGCTTCATCTACCCCGACCACGCGGCCGAGGACGACTACCCGCTCGCGGAACAGCTTCTCGGCGGCTCCGACGGCGACATCAGCCTGCCGGTCGCGCACATCTACGGCACCGACCTGCACGCGGTGCCGGAGCTGCTCGACCTCGGCAGCGAGGCCCGGCTCGCCGAAGGCGCCCGGCTGCTCGCGAAACACCAGCCGGAAGCGGTGGTGTGGGCTTGCACGTCCGGCAGCTTCGTGTACGGCTGGGACGGCGCGCGCAACCAGGCCGACCAGCTCGCCGCAGTTGCCGGGGTCCCGGCTTCGAGCACGTCGTTCGCCTTCGTGCACGCGGCGAAAGCCCTTGGCGTACAACGGGTCGCGGTAGCCGCGAGCTACCCCGACGACGTCGCGCGGCTGTTCGTGGACTTCCTCGCCGCAGGCGGCGTCGAGGTGCTCTCGATGTCGAGCGCCGACATCGACACCGCCGCCGAGGTCGGCCAGCTCGCGCCCGAGGCCGTGATCGATCTGGCGGTAAGCCACGACCACCCGGACGCCGACGCGGTTCTGGTGCCCGACACCGCGATGCGCACGCTCGGCGAGATCACCGCGATCGAGGAGAAGCTCGGCAAACCGGTGCTGACCGCCAACCAGGTGACCATCTGGGAAGGCCTGCGCCTGACCGGCTCGACCCGGTTGGTGCGTTCGCTGGGCGCGTTGTTCCGGACGAGGGGCTGACCCGTGGTCGCACTGCCTGACATAGAACCGGTGAGCCGGGAATCGACCGCCGCGGTGATCGCGCGCCAGCTGCGCGACGCGATCATGACCGGCGCGCTCCCGCCGGGCACCCAGCTCGGCGAAACCGACCTGGCCGCCCGCTTCCAGGTCTCGCGCGGCCCGCTGCGGGAGGCGATGCAGCACCTCGTGTCCGAGGGCCTGCTGCGCAGCGAACGCCACCGGGGCCTGTTCGTGATCGACCTCGAACCGGCGGACGTGTTCGACATTTATCTCGCCCGTTCCGCGGTGGAGAGAGCCGCGCTGCTGTGCGCCTTCCGCGGCGACCGCGAGGCAGTGGCCGCGCTGCTGGAGCAGAACGTCGCCGATATGGCTGCCGCCGCCGACGATCCGGCCGCGCTGTCCGAGGCGGACCTCCGGTTTCACGAGGCGCTGATCAACGCCTCCGGCAGCAAACGGCTGATGCGGATGGCCCGGACGTTGCTGATCGAGACGCGGATGTGCCTGACGTTGCTGCAGAGCACGTATCAGGGCGTGGAGGATCGGCTGGAGGAGCACACGCGGATCATCGAAGCCCTGCGCTCGGGCGACGAGGAGACGGCGCTGCATTTGCTGGACGCGCACATGGAGGACGCGATCAGCCGGTTGCTTCCGGGGCGGAGTTTGAAGGACGGGGTCGCGGCGGCTGGGTGACCGGGGCTTGATCGCCGCGCCATCGAGCTGCGCCGCCATCCTCCGCGCAGGAATCGCGGCTGCGGCCCGGGCCGCGCGCCGACGTCTGCCGAGGACGGCAAGAGACGACCACTCGGCTCCCGCATCGCTCAGCAGCAACACAAGCAGCCTCCCAGCCCGGGCCGCGCACCGACATCTGCCGAGGGAAGCGAGAACCGACCGCTTGGCTCCCGCACCGCTGAGCACCGACGCAACCAGCCTCCCGGCCCGGGCCGCGCGCCGACGTCTGCCGAGGACGGCAAGAGACGACCACTCGGCTCCCGCATCGCTCAGCAGCAACACAAGCAGCCTCCCAGCCCGGGCCGCGCACCGACATCTGCCGACGGCGAAGCAGGCGGTTCGCTGCGTCCGCATCCGGGTGTCCCGGAACGTGCCGCTTGAACAGCTCAGGTCGTGATCCAGTACCGCCGCACCGGTCCGTGCTCGGTCTGGCGTACCTCCTCCAGCACCCCGCCCGCGCGTTCGATCGTCTTGGCGGACGCCAGGTTCTCCCCCTCGCACACCAAGAGCACCCGCGACAGCTCCCGGGCCTCGAGCAGCATCTGGCGCAGCGCCCAGGAAGCCAGACCGCGGCCACGCGCCGACGGGCGGATGCCGAAGCCGATGTGCCCGGCCCACGACACGTACTCCGCTGGGCCGGTGCGCAGGGCGATTCCGCCTAGCACCTGACCGTCCTCGACTAGCCAGCGGTACCGGGCGCGGTCCTGTGTCAAAGAATCCACCCAGGCGGCGAAGCCAGCGGGAGAATCGACCTCGTCCGACGCCGACAGGCCGAAGCCGTCCTCGTGCAGGCCTGGACCCCATTCGGCGTGTGCTTCCAGCCACGGGCGATGCAATCGGACGGTGGGGGCCAGAAGTTCGGGCATGCTTCGATTCTACCGGGCGAAAGCGCGAAAAAGCCTGGCGCAGCAAGAGAAACTCAGGCATTACGCACCCCCAGCACGGGCTGTCCGCCAAGGCCGAGGTTGTAGTGCGGCGACCACGGGAACCGGCCCGTTGGATCGGCGTAGACCAGCTGCATGGCTTCGATTCCGGTGCCATAGCAGCAAACCGCGATATGCAGGTGCGTCGCGGGGGCGCTGAGCTTCACTACTTCCAGCCTGGGCAGCCGGGGCAGCAGCCACTGTTCGCCAGGCTCCGGCGGGCCGGTATGCAGGATCTGCTCGGCTCCGGCGTTGAGCACGTACCCCGCTTCGTGCAAAGACAATCCGGTGACTGCCAGTTCCGGCAGGCCTTGCGCGGTCAGGCCCGCGGTGTACGCCCAGGGCGGCCGGGCACCTGGCCCCTGCACGCCCTGGACGCACCATCCGTATTCCCTGATCCGGTCCAGCACCTCGATCAGGTACTGCTCCTCGGATCTTTCCGGCTCCTCGCACATCTGGCACATCGGTGCCCTCCTCCCCTCGTGGACCCGCCGACCGGGTCAGGGAAGAGTGAACCTCGCGGCACCGACGAAAAATCAGCGGAGCGAATCAGCCACCGCGGCGCCGAGCGAAGTTGTGGTAGCGGTTCCGCCGAGGTCGGGGGTGAGCGTTTCGCCCGCGGTCAGCACCTCGTCGACCGAGGCGCGGATCGCTTGTGCGGCAACGGTTTCCCCGAGATGCTCGAGCAGCATCGCCCCGGCGAGGATCTGGGCGACCGGGTTCGCGATGCCCTGTCCGGCGATGTCCGGAGCACTGCCGTGGACCGCCTCGAACATCGACGGAAAGTCACCTGATGGGTTGATGTTTCCGGACGGCGCCATGCCCAGTCCGCCGGTGATCGCGGCCGCCAGGTCGCTCAAAATGTCGCCGAACAGGTTCGACGCCACCACCACGTCGAGCCGGTCCGGAGCCTGCACCATCCGCGCGGCCAGCGCGTCCACGTGGCACTGTTCCGCGCGGACATCGGGATACTGCGCGGCGACCTCGGCGAAAATCTCGTCCCAGTAAGGCATCGAGTGGATCAGCCCGTTGGACTTGGTCGCCGAGGTGACGTGCTGCGAACGCGTGCGTGCGAGATCGAAGGTGTACCGGATGATCCGTTCCACCCCGACCCGCGTGAACACCGATTCCTGCAGCACGAACTCGTCCGGCCGCCCGGCGTTGTGCCGTCCGCCGATCGCCGAGTACTCGCCCTCGGAGTTCTCCCGGACGATCACCATTTCCAGCTCGTCGGCCTTCCGCCCGGCCAGCACCGAGGACGTCCCCGGCAGCAGCCGGACCGGCCGCAGGTTGACGTACTGCTGGAACGCCCGCCGCAAGGGAATCAGCAGGCCCCACAACGAAACGTGGTCCGCCACGCCAGGGAAGCCGACCGCGCCGAGCAGGATGCCGTCGAAGCCCGACAGTTGCGCGACCCCGTCTTCGGGCATCATCGCGCCGGTCTTCGCGTACCGTTCGCAGCTCCAGTCGAATTCGGTCCACTCCAACGAGAAGCCGTACTTCGCCGCGGCCGCGTCGAGAACCCGGCGCGCTTCGATCGTGACGTCGACCCCGATTCCGTCGCCCGGGATGCTCGCAATCCGGTGTGTCACAGGCTCACCGCGATGTACTTGGTCTCCAGGAACTCGTCGATGCCGACCGTGCCGCCCTCGCGGCCGAGACCGGACTGCTTGACGCCGCCGAACGGAGCCGCCGGATTGGACACGATGCCCTGGTTGAGGCCGATCATCCCGGCCTCCAAGCGTTCCGAGACCCGCAGCGCGCGCTTCAGATCGCTGGTGAACAGGTAGGACACGAGGCCGAATTCGGTGTCGTTGGCCTTCTCGACCGCCTCGTCCTCGGTGTCGAACGGGGTGATCGGCGCGACCGGGCCGAAGATTTCCTCGCTGGCCAGCCGGGCGTCCACCGGAACGTCGGTGAGCACGGTCGCCGGGTAGAAGTGCCCCGGACCGTCGACTCGCGAGCCGCCGGTGAGCACGCGCGCGCCCTTGTCCGTGGCGTCCTTGACCAGCTCGGTCACCTTCTTCACCGCGGCCTCGTCGATCAGCGGACCGACCACGACGCCCTCGTCGGTGCCGCGGCCCATCGGCAGCGCCTGCATCCGCTCGGTGAGCTTGCGGGAGAACTCCTCGGCCACACCGCGTTGCACGTAGAACCGGTTGGCCGCGGTGCACGCCTCGCCGATGTTGCGCATCTTGGCCTGCATCGCGCCCTCGACCGCGGCGTCCAGGTCCGCGTCGTCGAACACGACGAACGGCGCGTTGCCGCCCAGTTCCATCGACGTGCGCAGCACCTTCTCCGCGCACTGCTCCAGCAGCTTGCGCCCGACCCCGGTCGAACCGGTGAAGGACAGCTTGCGCGCGCGTCCGTCGCGGATCAGCGGCTCCATCACCCCGCCCGCGTCCTTGGTGGTGACGACGTTCAGCACCCCCTCGGGCAGCCCGGCGTCGGCGAGGATCTGGGTGAGCGCGAGCATCGACAGCGGAGTCTGCGCGGCTGGCTTGATCACCATCGTGCAGCCCGCGGCGACGGCCGGGCCGATCTTGCGCGTGCCCATCGCCATCGGGAAGTTCCACGGCGTGATGAGCAGCGTCGGACCCACCGGCTGGCGCGTGATCAGGAACCGGCCCGAGCCGTTCGGGGCCACCGCGTAGCCGCCGTCGATCCGCACCGCTTCCTCGGCGAACCAGCGGAAGAACTCGGCGGCGTAAGTGATTTCGCCGGCGGCCTCGGCCAGCGGCTTGCCCATCTCCAGCGTCATCAGCAGCGCCAGCTCGTCGCGGCGCTCGATGAGCTTGTCGTACGCGCGGCGCAGGATTTCGCCGCGTTCCCGGGGTGCCACTGCCGCCCAGCCGGACTGTGCCGCGACCGCCGCGTCGAGCGCCGCGAGACCGTCTTCCGGCCCGGCGTCCGCGACCTGGCACAGGACCTCTCCGGTGGAGGGATCCTGCACGTCGAAGGTCTTCCCGCTGCGCGCGGCGACCCACTTGCCGCCGATGAAGAGTTCCTTGCCGACCGCGCCGACGACGCCGTTCTCGGTGATCCCGCTCATCCAGCTCGCTCCTGTTCCTGTTGTCCCGAACTCATGCTATGGATATTGTCAACAATCGACAACCGTCTCCACCCGCATCCCAGGAGGGCGCCGCATGGCCCAGCTGTCCCCGCTGCTCAAGCAGGCAACGCCCGTCGTCGTCGACCACGGTGAAGGGGTTTACCTCTACGACGTGGACGGGAAACGTCATCTCGACTTCACCGCGGGCATCGGGGTGACCAGCACCGGGCACTGTCACCCGCGCGTGGTCGAGGCCGCGCGCGAGCAGATCGGCAAGCTCGTGCACGGCCAGTACACGACCGTCATGCACAAACCGCTGCTCGAACTGACCCGCAAGCTCGGCGACGTGCTGCCGTCCGGACTCGATTCGCTCTTCTACGCCAACTCCGGCAGCGAAGCCGTGGAGGCCGCGCTGCGCCTGGCGCGGCAGGCGACGAAGCGGCCGAACGTCATCGTGTTCCAGGGCGGTTTCCACGGCCGCACGGTCGCCGCGGCCACCATGACCACGTCCGGCACGCGGTTCAGCGCGGGCATCTCGCCGCTGATGTCCGGCGTGCACGTCGCGCCGTTCCCGTACGCCTACCACTACGGCTGGGACGAGGAAACGGCCACGAAGTTCGCCCTGCGCGAGCTCGACTACCTCTTCCAGACCGTCTCCGCGCCGAACGAGACGGCCGCGTTCTTCATCGAGCCGGTGCTCGGCGAAGGCGGCTACGTTCCCGCGAACACCGCGTTCATGGCCGGGCTGCGCGAGCGCGCCGACCGGCACGGCATCCTGCTGGTGCTCGACGAGGTGCAGGCGGGCTTCGGCCGCACCGGCAAGTTCTGGGGCCACGACCACTTCGACGTCCACCCGGACGTCGTGCTGATCGCGAAGGGCCTCGCCAGCGGCTTCCCGCTGTCGGGCATCGCCGCTTCGGAAGAGCTGATGGCGAAGGCGTACCCGGGTTCCCAAGGCGGCACGTACGGCGGCAACGCAGTGTCGTGCGCGGCAGCCATCGCGACGCTCGACGTCATTCAGGACGAAGGCTTGGTCGAGAACGCCGCGGAGCGCGGGCGTCAGCTTCTCGAGGGCGCGCGCGTCATCGCGGACAAGACGCCGGCTATCGGCGACGTACGCGGTCTCGGGCTCCTCGTGGGCACTGAGTTCACTACCGCGGACGGCGAACCGGACACGGCCACTGCGCAGGCGGCGCAGCAGGCAGCTGCCAAGAGTGGGCTGCTGCTGCTCACCTGTGGCGCGTACTCGAACGTCGTGCGTATGGTGCCGCCCCTGGTCGTCAACGCGGAACAGGTCGACGACGCGCTGCGCATCTGGGGCGAGGTCGTCTCGTCGGTTACGGGGAGCTGAGGCATGGCGCGCTACATCACCATCAGCCTCGACAAGCGCGGCGTCACCTGCCGCGCCCGGCTGCTCGACAACGAAGCACCGCGCACCTGCAAAGCGGTGTGGGCCGCACTGCCGCAGAGCGGTTCGGCCTACCACGCAAAGTACGCGCGCAACGAGGTCTACACGCTCGTGCCGCCCTTCGCCGATCCGAAGCCGGGCCGCGAGAATCCGACGATCACGCCGATTCCCGGCGACGTCGTCTACTTCGGATTCGAGGCATGGGAAATCGGCAACCCGGCGTACGGCTACGACGACGGCAGCGAGGCGCACAGCGACCAGGGTGCCACGGATCTCGCGATTTTCTACGGCCGCAACAACCTCCTGATCAACGGCGACGCGGGCTGGGTGCCCGGCAACGTGTTCGCGACCATCGAGGAGGGGCTGTCCGAGATGGCCGCGGCCGCGCAGGATCTGTGGCTGCGCGGCGTGGAAGGCGAGACGCTGTCGTTCGCCCGCGCGGACTGACAGTCACCAGCAAAGGGCCGGTTCCTCCACTGCGGAGGGGCCGGCCCTTTTCACTGCCCGATCGGGCCAGATTGTTCCGCCAGAGTGAAGCCGGGTTAACCCTCCGCGATCATGAAAGCGACCCGGATTCCCCTGCCGGACAAGGGATCCTACCCGGATGATCACCCGGCGGTGTGAACCTCGGCAACTCACCAATCGTGGCTTCGCATTCACCGGTTCGAGGGGCGACGCCGCCCGGTTGCCGCAGTGCGCGTCTGCTACCCAGGGTGATCGGACCCGGCGATCGCTACGAACCGTGGCGAAGAGTCCACAGTGCACCCCCGGCGACAAACCCGAAAGCCTTACATGTTTAACATGGGAAGATTCTTCGGCCGTCGATCCCTTGCCAGCACAGGGAAAACCGCGTTTTGACACCGCGAGCGCGCCGGTGGAAATCTGCGTTGGCTCCTCGCGAGAGCACCAAGGAAGAACAATCCGAACAAGGAGCCCCTCAATGCAGATGTTCACCCAGCACGTGCACCACGGCCACGACCTGATCTCGGGTCTGCTCGCGCACCTGGCGCACGTGCTCGGCTGGCTCGTCTGACCGGCACCGAGGATTAACCCAGGGGCCGGCCTGTTGGCGCGGGCCGGTCCCTGCTTGGGTTCTCCCCCTTCTGGCCACGCGCGCGGCGTGGCCTTTTTCGTGCCCGCCGCCCGTCGGCTAACGTGAAAACTATTCATGGCCAGCCTCGTGGCAGAACGGCTAGGCTTCGGCCTTGGACGTACGCGCGCACGAAGGAGTGGCATGAGCAAGATCGCAACACAGCTGGCAGGTGCCGTCGGAGCTGGGAACCTGCTGACCGGTGACGCGATTTCCGACGATTACGCGCACGACGAAGCGCTCAGCACGCCCGGCCAGAAACCGGCGTACGTCGCGAAGCCAGCCACCGCCGAAGAGGTCTCCGCGCTGCTGAAGATCGCCTCCGCCGAGGGCATCCCGGTGACCGCGCGCGGGTCCGGCAGCGGGCTGTCCGCCGCGGCGCGTCCGGTCGAAGGCGGGCTCGTCGTCTCGTTCGAGCGGATGAACTCGGTGCTCGAAATCGACACCGGCAACCACGTCGCCGTGGTCCAGCCGGGCGTCACGCTGGCCGAGCTCGACGCAAAGACCGCCGAGCACGGCCTCACCTACCCCGTCTATCCCGGCGAACTGAGCGCGAGCGTCGGCGGCACCGTCGGCACCAACGCCGGCGGCATGCGCGCGATCCGCTACGGCATCACGCGCGGCAACGTCTCGGGTCTGCAGGCGGTGCTCGCGACCGGCGAGATCATCCGCGTCGGCGGCCGGATGTCGAAGATTTCCAGCGGGTACGACCTGACCCAGCTGATCATCGGCTCGGAGGGCACCCTCGCGCTGGTGACCGAGGTGATCGTCAAACTGCAGCCGCGGCTGCCGCACGGCGCGACCGTGCTCGCCCCGTTCGACGATTTCGAACAGGTCATGGCGGCGGTGCCGAGGATCGCCGCGAGCGGCCTCGCGCCGCAGATCCTCGAGTACATCGACAACCTGACGATGGCCGCGATGGTCTACAACGACAAGCTCGAACTGGGCGTCCCGGCGGAAATCCGCGACCGGACGCAGGCGTATCTGGCCGTAGCGCTGGAAAACCGGGTGGCCGACCGGCTCGGCGAGGACGTCGAGACGCTCGGCGAGCTGCTGGTCGAACTCGGCGCGACCGACGCGTACGTGCTTGAAGGCAATGCCGCGCGCAAGCTCATCGAAGCGCGGGAAAAAGCCTTCTGGAACGCCAAAGCCGTGGGAGCGGACGACATCATCGACGTGGTGGTGCCGCGGACCGCGATGCCGGAATTCATGGCCAAGGCCCGCGAGCTGGCGATGGCGACCGGCGGCGGCGCGCTCGGCTGCGGGCACGCCGGCGACGGCAATGTCCACCTGGCGATCTTCTGCAAGGACCCGGACACTCGCTCGCGGTTGCTGACCGACATCTTCGGCTGCGCGTACGAACTCGGCGGCGCGATCTCCGGCGAGCACGGCCTCGGCCGTACCAAGACGAAGTACTACGCCAAACTCGAAGACCCGGCGAAGCTCGATCTGCTGCGCCGGGTCAAGGACAGCTTCGACCCGGCCGGGATCCTGAACCCCGGCGTCCTGTTCGCGCAAACCGGAAAGTGAGCACAGTGAGCACGCTCAACGGCGCCCAGTCCCTCATCCGCACACTCGTCGACAGCGGGGTCGACGTGTGCTTCTCCAATCCCGGCACGTCGGAGATGCACTTCGTCGCCGCGCTCGATTCGGTGCCGGAGATGCGCGGCGTGCTCGCGCTGTTCGAGGGCGTCGTGACCGGTGCCGCGGACGGGTACGCGCGGGTCGCCGGCAAGCCCGCCGCGACGCTGCTGCACCTCGGTCCTGGCCTGGGGAACGGCCTGGCGAACCTGCACAACGCGCGCCGCGCGCACACGCCGGTGGTCAACGTGATCGGCGACCACGCGACCTACCACAAGCAGTACGACGCCCCGCTGGAGTCGGACATCGACGCCATCGCGGGCACGCTCGAAGGCTGGGTACGCCGGTCCGGACACACGAAGGACGTCGGCGCGGATGCCGCGGCGGCGGTCGCGGCGGCGCAGGACGCACCGGGCCGGGTCGCGACCCTGATCCTTCCCGCCGACGCGTCGTGGGGCGAGGGCGGCGAAACGTGCGAGCCGATTCCGCCGCGCGTGCCGCAGACGGTCGACGCGACGACCGTCCAGAAGATCGCGGACGTGCTGCGCAGCGGTGAGCCGGTGGCGTTGCTCATCGGCGGATCCGCTTGCCACGAAGCCGGTTTGCGCGCGACCAGCCGGATCGCCGCCGCGACCGGGGCGAAGGCGCTCGCCGAAACTTTCCCGGCACGGCTGGAGCGCGGAGCCGGTCTGCCGAACATCGAACGGCTGGGGTATCTCGCTGAACAGGCCAAGTACCAGCTGGACGGGATCAAGCACCTGATCGTCGCGGGCACGCGGGCGCCGGTGTCGTTCTTCGCCTACCCCGGCATGCCGAGCGAGCTGACGCCGGAAGGCGCGGAGGTCCACGTCCTCGCGACCGTCGGTCAGGACGTTCCGGCCGCGCTGGAAGCGGTCGCCGCTTTGGTCGCCGCCGACACCGAGCCGGTTCTGCAGGAGGCTGGACGGCCGGCGCTGCCGAGCGGACCGATCACCGTGCAGAACTGGGTCGACGTGATCGGCGCGCTGCTGCCGGAGAACGCGATCATCGTGGACGAGGCGAACACGTCCGGTCTCATGCTCCCCGCCGCGACAGCGGGCGCGCCGCGGCACGACGTGCTGACCCTGACCGGCGGCGCGATCGGCTACGGCATGCCGGTGGCCGTCGGCGCGGCGATCGCGGCACCGAAGCGGCCGGTGATCAACCTCGAATCCGACGGCAGTGCGATGTACACGATCTCCGCGCTGTGGACGCAAGCGCGCGAGAACCTCGACGTGACCACCGTGGTGCTCAACAACAACGCGTACGCGATCCTGCGGATGGAACTGCAGCGCGTCGGTGCGTCCGGCGACGGGCCGCGTGCGAAGGACCTGCTCGACATCGGCCGTCCGGACCTGGATTTCGTGAAGATCGCCGAGGGCATGGGCGTTCCGGCGACCCGGGCGACGACGGCGGAGGAGCTGGCCGAGCAGTTCCGGCGCGCGGTCGCCGAGCCGGGGCCGCACCTGATCGACGTGGCTGTTCCGCCGCTGCTCTAGACCCGGGCGAGTTCCGGGCTGGCGGCACGGAATCGCGGCACCACCGCGGTCAACGCCAGCCCGGCTACCGCCGCCGCCGCGGCAACCGCGAAGGTGGCGCGGAAACCGGCGAGCGACGGCACGGTGAACGAGCCGACGGTGATCGTCAGGTGGGCCAGCATCGTGGCCATCACGGCACTGGAGGTCGAGGTGCCGACGGAACGCATGAGCGAGTTGAGCCCGTTCGCCGACGCGGTTTCGGTGACCGGCACCGCGCTCATGATCAGCGCGGGCATTGCGGCGTAAGCGATTCCGACGCCCGCCCCGATGATCACCGACGCGATGATCAGCTCGACCGCGTTGGCCATCAGGAAAATCGCGAAGAGGTACCCGACCGCGATCACGATCGCACCGGTCATGAGCGTGACGCGGGCGCCGTAGCGGTTGGTCAGCCGCGCGGACACCGGCGATAGAGCCATCATCACCAGGCCGTTCGGCGCGAGGCACAGACCGGCTTGCACCATGCTGAGCCCGAGACCGTAGCCGGTCGCCGAAGGTGCCTGCAGCAATTGCGGAAACGACAACGACATCGCGTACATCGCGAAGCCGACGAGCACGGACGCAAGGTTCGTGAACAGCACCGGCCGCCGCGCCGAAACGCGCAGATCGACCAGCGGGTCCCGCCGCCGCAGTTGATACCAGCCCCATGCAGCGAGTACGACCAAGGCGGTCGCGGCGAACCCGAGCGTCGCCGGGCTGCCCCAACCCCATTCGCCGCCCTTCACAATCGGCAGCAACAGGCTCGTGAGACCGACGATCAATCCGAGCGTGCCAAGGAAATCGAACGGCGCGGGCGTGCGGACCGGCGATTCCGGAACGAATCGCAGGATCAGCAGCGCACAACCGAGCCCGAGCCCGGCCGCGCCCCAGAACAGCACGTGCCAGTCCGCGTGCTCGGCCACGATCGCCGCGACCGGCAACCCGATCGCGCCGCCGACGCCAAGGGTCGCGCTCATCAGCGAAATCGCGCCGCTGACGCGTTCCGGCGGCAGTTCGTCGCGCATGATGCTGATGCCGAGCGGAATGACGCCCATCGCGCAACCCTGCAGCCCGCGGCCGACGATCATCAGCGCGAGCGAACTGGTCAGCGCCGAGACCACCGACCCGGCGATCAGCACCGCCAGGCTTATCAGGAGCACGCGGCGCTTGCCGTAAAGATCCCCGAGCCGCCCGGCGACCGGCGTGCACACCGCCGCCGCGAGCAGCGTGACGGTGACGACCCAGGACGCGTCCGTCGGCGTCGTGTTCAGCAGTCTCGGGAACGCCGGGATCAACGGGATGACCAGCGTCTGCATGAACGAAGCGACCAGCCCGCACGAGGCGAGCACCACGATGATCGGCCGCGCGCCTGCCCGTGCCACCACGTCCCCCGTTCCGTATGCCGTACCGGATTCGCACGCTACCGGGTGGGATGGCAGGAACGGTCGATTCGTGATCGATCCGACTTAGCGGACTGGTCCGTTTGGCCCAGCGCTTGCTTGGGCCGGCGGATTCAGAGCCACTGTTTGACGCCGCCGTGGCCGGAGCAGGTGCCGGAACGGTGCTGGCTGTAGCTGTAACTGCCGTCCTTGCACTGCGCGGTCGCGCCGGCGGGGTTCGAGTCCGGGCGGTGGACGCAGTTTCCGGAGGAGTTGCGGTAGTAGTCGGCACCGCAGTCGGCCGGAGCGGGGTCCGGTGCTGGCTGCTCCTTCGGTGTGGTGACCCGCGGCGCGGCCTGGGTTTTCGGTGTCGTCTTCGGCTTGGCTGCCGTGGTCGGCGGCGCGACCGGCGGCGTGGCGACCGGGACCGCGATCGAAGTCGACGGGGCCGTCAGCGTTGCCGAGGTTTCCGGTGCGCTGTAGCTCGTAGTCGGCGGCGGCGAATACTCGCTCGTGACAGCCGACGGTGCGTTGCCGGTCGGCGCCGCTCCGCATCCGGCGACCAGAACGCCTACGGCCAAAGCCATCCCCAGTTTCCGCAGCATGCGGCGCCTCCTCGCAATCCAGACAATCGAGGAGGTCGGGAATCCGCGGAAAACTGTTACAGCGAATGAGCGGCCCGTTCGTCCGGTGACGGAGAGAGCACGAAATCGAACTGCCATGCTTACCGGTCAACGAAGCCAGCGCTTCCAGCTCTACTCCAGCATGCCGTTACCCCTGGCTGACTGCACGTACTCCCGACGATCTGAGGACATGTCACTGCGAGTCAAGCGGCAGATACTGTCGCGGGAAATGCGGCGAGTAGACCCACTGCGAACAACACCGGATCCAGCCCGGTCAGCACGTGCGTTCCTTCCGGCAGCGCCAGCAGCCGCTCGTCGATTACGGCGAAGGTAAACGTCGGGGTCAAGCATCCATGCTCACCACCTGTAACAGCCTCCGCCGTCCGTACGACCTACCTGCACCAAGTTCGATCGAGGAGCGATCAATGGCTGTAGAGGTGCACACGAGCCGTACGACGAGCACGGCCACGGCAATGTCGATGTGGTAGCCGCGTTTTCGCCCGGCAACTGGGCATCCGCAGAGGTCAAGAAGTAGCCCGGCTCCACGCTGATTGTCTGGGCGTCGTCGTACGCGGCGATGCGTGATCCTCCAATAAAGACAGTTGCTCTTCGGCATCGACAGTGATCGTCATCTCCGAGGGAACCGCCTGATCGACCCCTGCAGATCGACAGCGGCTCAGCCGTCCGCCGGGCACCACGAGTCCGGAGGACGGACCACCGCCTTCCCGCAGAAGCCCTGCAGCGCCGGATCGACCTCGCCGCCTTGGACCTGCAGTACCGCGAGCGGCTTGTCCTGTGGGACGTGCCTGCCGATGTCGCCGCCGTAGTCGATGGTTCCGCTGACGCCCTCGATGTATTTGTTGGTCTGGTTCGCGTCCGGCCGCGAGGTGTGGATCGCGGCGATCTCGCGCCACACCGCGCCGGGCGTCACCGGGATGTTCGACGACGTTTCGCGCAGGTACGCGGTCGCGGTGATCATCACCAAAGCGGCGTCGTAGGACAGCGCGGCGTGGCCGTCGAACGACCGGCCTTTTTCGGTGTG
Source organism: Amycolatopsis sp. NPDC003676 (assembly GCF_053587275.1). Taxonomy (NCBI): domain Bacteria; kingdom Bacillati; phylum Actinomycetota; class Actinomycetes; order Pseudonocardiales; family Pseudonocardiaceae; genus Amycolatopsis; species Amycolatopsis sp. NPDC003676. Next base: position 27,060 of record NZ_JBSFNS010000036.1, on the reverse strand, counting down.
CTCGAAGGCGAATTTGGCGTTGAGCGTGGTGTAGAAGTCCCGCGCGAGGCCTTTCGCGGGCGTGGCCGGTGCGCTCGCCAGCGCGAGATAGTAGTACGGCAGCGCGCGATTGCGTTCCCGCGCAACAGTATCCGCGACATAGCGGGAGACGTCGTCGTCGCCGATGATCGTCGCCGTGCTGCCGCACTGCGCGGCTCCGGCGAGGAACGCCCCGAAGTCGGGGACTCCTCGGCCGGCGAAGAACGTGTAACCGTTGTAGGAGCAGCTGTCCCGCCCGGCAGCACCTGCGTTGCCGACATTCCGGTAGCCGTACCGCACGTGCGCGGTCCCGGGCGGCCCGCCGTCTCCGTCGAACGCGCGTGCTTCGACGGTGAAACCCTTCTGTTTAAAGGCTGCCAGCACATCGTCGCGGAGGTTCGCGCTGTAGAAATCGGAGTCGTCGTCGGGGTAGTAGACGCGCAGCGCTCGGGGGCCGGGACGCTGGGCGGCGAACGCCGCGGCAACCGCGGCCTCCCGGCGGTTCTGCGGCGCGACCTGGAAGTAAATCGGGTTCTGGTCCGCCAACTGGTCGGCGGTGAGCGTCGCGGCGACCACGGGAATGCCCGCGTCGCCGAGTGCGCGGATCGTTTCGGACGTCGGCGCGCTGCTCATGTCGAGCCCGACCACGCCGACGATGCTGGGGTCCTGTTTCGCCATCTCCAGCAGCGTCTTCGCGACCGCCGCACCCTGGAGCATTCCTTTGCCGCCGTTGGCGATCAGCATGCGCACGATCGGTTCGGCCGCGGCGGTCGCGTCGAGTTGCCGCGACTGTGCGACGGCGAAACCCTCCAGCGATTCCCGTTCCGCGGTGAGCCCTTCGGCGGTGCCGTTCGACGACGTCAGCGCCTCCAGGTCGACCAGCGTGATGTACGGCCGTTCCGGATGCTGCTGGTGCAGTTCCTCCGCGCGCCGGTTCTGGTCCGCGATCACGGCTTCGACCTGCTGGATCGTCCCCTCCTTGTCGACCGGGGAGAACAGCGTGAACGTGCCGTCGGACACGCCGACGCACTGGTCGTCCACCCGCGTCAGCCACTCGCTCGAGGTGCCGCAATGACTGTCCAGAAAGGACTGATAGCGCACGACGGCGAATCCGGCTACCAGCACGAGCACCACCGCGGGCACCCCGGCCCGGACCCAGCGCGTCGTCCACCACGCCGCCCGGGCCCGTCCGCCGGACAGGTCGTAGTGCTCGCCCAGCGCCAGCATTCGCTTGCGCACCTCGGTTTTTTCGGTTTCGCTGTGCGGCGCGTCGAGCCCGATCGGCAGGTACCACGCGGTCGGGCGGCGGGCGCGCCGGTCGGCGCTGAGCCGGTTCTGCCACACCCGGTACGCGTCGGCGGCATCAGCGGCGTGGTACTTCGGCCGGTCCTCGCTCGGCGCGGCGTCCGGCGGCGGCGCCTGGCTCGCGCTCACCACGAGCAGCGGGTCGAACAGGCCGACCTGGTTGCGGACCTCGTTGATCAGGTCGAGCAGCCGGTATCCGCCGTTGGCCGGGCCGACCTCGTCGAGCAGCAGCACCGGATACGTCATCCGGCGCCGCCGCCAGAACTGCCACGGCCGCAGCCGGTACTCGCGGCGCAGGTCCTCCAGGAACGCGTTGACCAGCAACCGTGCGACGTACTGGGGCGATTCGTGCTGCCATTCGCCGTCGGTGAGCCGCATCGCGAAGCGGACGAAGCTGCCGGACATCTCCGGCGCGAGGTGCGGCTGGCGCAGGAACCAGCGGTACCGTCCGGACAGCCCCGGCACGCGCCCGGTGACGGCGAGCCGGAAGAAGCCGATCGTCAGCCAGCGCAGCAGCAGCAACGGAAACCGCCACGTCGGATGCTGCGGCACCAGCTCGCGGCTGACGCTGTCGATGGCCGAGCGGAACCGGACCAGCAGGCCGTTCTCCTGCAGTTCGCGCAGCAGGATGGCTTCGGTATCGGTTTCGCCGTCCGGAAACCGCTTCGCCATGAGCTGATCCACCAGCGTGAACAGCCGGAACCGCAACCGGCTTTCCCGCGTGCGAGAACTGCGGACGAGGCTGTTGCGGACGCGCCACAGAATGTCGCGCACCACCTCGACGGTCGCCTCGGTCGCCTTGCCCGGCGGGTCGACGTCCGGCCGATCAGCGAGCGAGAGATAGACGGAACGCACCGTGCCCGCCGGTTTCGCGTTCTGCATCCGCGAGCCCAGCTCTTCGAGCACCCCCTCGCGCGCGTCGCCGACGAGGCACACCATGGGCAGCCCGCGCCGCCCGGCGCGTTCCCGGTGATAACCGGGCCGCCATTCTCCGTCGCCCCGCAATTCCCGCGGCCGGTCGCCGACGCGGGGCCGCTGATAAAGCGCCCCGATGAGTTTGACAAGCCGATCTGCCCCAGCGAACGCGAGTTGTTCCCCAGCGACGGCCACCGTCTGGTCCATGCCGAATTATCCCACGCGCGAGCCGGGAGGGGTCCCGGAATTGTGCCGTCATGGCAACGGTTTCCCGGTTTGCCGCACGCGACTTACGACCATTCGGGTGGCGGCGCGTTCAGCCGTTCGTCGGACGCGTCGTCGCGCTGAGCGACGGGTTCCCGGGCGCGCGTTGATCATTTTCCCGTCTTGCTACGAAAATCGTAGATCAATTCAAGAATGGGGAATTAATTGTTCGCGAGGCGCGCGATCGTTCCCAGCAACCTCCGCATCCCGACCGCGTGCCCACCGCTGCCGACGACTAGCAAGCGGTAACCGGACCCGAATATTCCAGGGAACCGGGCGCGGCTCTCGGCGCGGACCAGCGTCTGTCCATCCGAGACAGCTTCGAGCCGGAAAGTAAGGCGGTACTCAGAAAACCGGTGCCGTCCGGCGAGGGCGAGCAGCTCGTGCGGTTCGGCCTCGACGACCCGGAAGCCGGGAACCGTCGACCCTTCAGCGAGCGGACGAGGACCGGTCGCCTTCCAGTCGGCGGCACCGACGGCCCAGGCGTAGCCGGTCGCCAACCGGCCCGAGACGCGCTCGACGACCTGGTTGATCGCCCGCCAGACCGTCTCCGCGTCGGCCCGCACGACGATCCGATGTTCGTCCAAGACCGGCAGCTGTTCCGCTGTCATCATCACCTCCGGAGCCCGTGGGGATCGTCCCACGCCCGCAACGCACGAAAAACGGGGCCGCCCCGGGAAAATCCCCGGAGCGGCCCCGCTGCCACAAGATCAGGCCTTATTCGTAAATCTCGCCCTTGGCGGCCTTCTCCACCAGCGACTGCGGCGGCTCGAAGTGGCTGCCGTACCGCGACGCCAGTTCGCGAGCCCGGTCCACGAAGCCCTGCAGCCCGCCCTCGTACTGGTTGATGTACTGGATCACGCCGCCGGTCCACGCCGGGAAGCCGATGCCGAAGATGGACCCGATGTTGGCGTCCGCGACCGTGGTCAGGACGCCCTCGTCGAAGCACTTCACCGTTTCCAGCGCCTCGGCGAAGAGCATGCGCTCCTTGAGGTCCTCGAACGGCACGTCCGCCGAACCCGAGTTGAACGCCTCGCGCAGGCCCGGCCACAGCCCGGTGCGCTTGCCGTTCTCGTCGTACTCGTAGAAGCCCGCCCCGGTGGAACGGCCCTTGCGGTCGTACTTGTCGAGCATCGTGTCGATGACAGCCTCGGACGCGTGCGGCGTCCAGGTGCCTCCCTCGGCCTCGATCGCGGCGCGGGTTTCCGCCCGGATCTTGCGCGGCAGCGTGAGGGTCAGCTCGTCCATCAGCTGCAGCGGCGGCGCCGGGTAGCCGGCCTGCGAACCCGCCTGCTCGATCGACGCCGGCTCGACGCCCTCGCCCAGCGCGGCCACGGCCTCGTTGATGAAGGTGCCGATGACCCGCGAGGTGAAGAAGCCGCGGCTGTCGTTGACGACGATCGGGGTCTTGCGGATCTGCAGCGTGTAGTCGAAGACCTTCGCCAGCGTGGCGGGCGACGTCTTCTCGCCGCAGATGATCTCGACCAGCGGCATCTTGTCCACCGGCGAGAAGAAGTGGATCCCGATGAAGTCCTCGGTCCGCTGCACGCCCTCGGCCAGCGCGGTGATCGGCAGGGTCGAGGTGTTGGAGCCCAGCACCGCGTCCGCGTTGACGATGCTCTCGATCTCGCCGAACACCTTGTGCTTCAGCTCGACGCTCTCGAACACGGCCTCGATCACGAAGTCGACGCCCGCGAAGTCGGCCGGGTCGGCGGTCGGCTTGATCCGCGCCAGCAGCGCGTCCGACTTCTCCTGCGTGGTCTTGCCGCGCGAGAGCGCCTTCTCCTCGAGCTTGACCGCGTAGCCCTTGCCCTTCTCGGCCGCCTCCTGCGAGACGTCCTTGAGCACGACGTCAATGCCCGCCTTCGCGGACACGTACGCGATCGCGGCGCCCATCATCCCGGCGCCGAGCACGCCGACCTTCTTGGCCGTGTACTTCTCGAACCCGTCCGGACGCGAACCGCCGGAGTTGATCGACTGCAGGTCGAAGAAGAACGCCTTGGTCATGTTCTTCGAAACCTGCCCGATGGCCAGGCTGACGAAGTAACGCGTCTCGACCTGGATCGCGGTGTCGAAGTCAACCTGCGAGCCCTCGATCGCGGCGGCGAGGATCGCCCGCGGCGCGGGCATCGGCGCGCCCTTGAGCTGCTTGCGCAGGTTCGCCGGGAACGCGGGCAGGTTCGCCGCGAAGCTCGGGTTCGACGGGGTGCCGCCCGGGATCTTGTAGCCCTTGACGTCCCACGGCTGCACGCCGCCCTCGGGGTTGGCCTTGATCCACGCCTTCGCGGCGGGCACCAATTCGTCGACGGTGTCCACGACCTCGTGCACCAGGCCCAGCTCCAGCGCCTTGCGCGGCTTGAGCCGCTGGCCCTGCAGCAGCACGTTCAGCAGCGCGCTCTGGATGCCGAGCAGCCGCACGGTGCGGACCACGCCGCCACCGCCGGGCAGCAGGCCCAGCGTGACCTCGGGAAGGCCGATCTGGCTGCCCTTGACGTCGGCCGCGATGCGGTGGTGCGTCGCCAGCGCGATTTCGAGACCGCCGCCGAGCGCCGCGCCGTTGATGGCCGCGACGACCGGCTTGCCGAGCTGCTCGAGCCGGCGCATCTGGCCCTTCATCGCGGTGCTGGACGCGGTGATCTCGGCCGCGTGCTCCGGCTGCGCCTGGATCAGGTCGCGCAGGTCGCCGCCGGCGAAGAAGGTCTTCTTCGCCGAGGTGAGCACGACACCGGCGATGTCGTCCTTCTCCGCCTCGAGCCGGTCCACGGTCGCGGCGAGCGACTCGCGGAAGGCCTGGTTCATCGTGTTGGCCGACTGGTCCGGGTCGTCCAGCGTCAGCGTGACGATGCCGTCGGAATCCTTGTCCCAGCGGATGGTCTTGCTCTCGGTCATCTCGGTCCTCACACCCGCTCGATGATGGTCGCGACACCCATGCCGCCGCCGATGCACAGGGTCACCAGGGCCCGGCGCGCCTGACGGCGTTCCAGCTCGTCCACGACGGTGCCGACCAGCATCGCGCCGGTGGCGCCGAGCGGGTGGCCCATGGCGATCGCGCCGCCGTTGACGTTGATCTTCTCGTCCGGCAGGTTCAGGTCCTTCTGCCACTTGAGCACGACGGACGCGAACGCCTCGTTGAGCTCCCACAGGTCGATGTCGTCCGGGGTCAGGCCCGCGGTCTTCAGGACCTTCTCGGTGGCCGGCGTCGGACCGGTCAGCATGATCGTGGGCTCGGAGCCGATCGAGGCGGTGGCGACGATGCGCGCCCGCGGCGTGAGGCCGGCCCGTTTGCCCGCTTCCTCGCTGCCGACCAGGACGATGGCTGAGCCGTCGACGATGCCGGACGAGTTGCCGCCGGTGTGCACGTGGTCGATCTTCTCGACCTGGTGGTACTTCTGGAGCGCGACGGCGTCGAAGCCGCCCATCTCGCCGATCGTGGTGAAGGCGGGCTTGAGCTTCGCCAGACCCTCCACAGTGGACCCCGGACGGCGGTGCTCGTCGTGGTCGAGGATCGTGACGCCGTTCATGTCCTTCACCGGCACCACGGACTTCGCGAAGTAGCCGCCGGACCAGGCCGCCTCGGCCTTCTCCTGCGAGCGGACCGCGAACGCGTCGACGTCCTCGCGGGAGAAGCCCTCCATCGTCGCGATGAGGTCCGCGCCGATGCCCTGCGGGGCGATGTAGTGGTCGTACGCGGTGGCCGGGTCCATGAACAGCGCGCCGCCGTCCGAACCCATCGGGACCCGCGACATCGACTCGACGCCGCCCGCGATGACCAGCTGGTCCCAGCCGGAGCGGACCTTCTGCGCCGCGACGTTCGTGGCCTCGAGCCCGGACGCGCAGAACCGGTTGAGCTGCACGCCCGCGACCGTCTGCGGCAGGCCCGCGACGAGCGCGGCGGTGCGCGCGATGTCCGCGCCCTGCTCGCCCACCGGGGACACGACGCCGAGCACGATGTCGTCGATCGCCTGCGGATCGAGGTTCGGGTGGCGGACCTTCAGCTCTTCGATGAGGCCGACCACCAGGTCGACCGGCTTGGTGCCGTGCAGGGCACCGCCCTTGTTCTTGCCCCGGGGCGTGCGCAACGCCTCGTAGATGTAGGCCTCGCTACTCACTGAACACTCCTCCGCGAAGCGGCATGGTTGGACACTGCGGTGTATCTCGCCGCCGACTATACCGGCCAGTAGGTGCTAATGGCCATTAACATAAGCCCGATGAACCCCATGGTGTCAATGGGTTGCCGTAGTTTCGATTCGCGCTATGGTCAGTTCACCATGAGTACGTCTCCCGCACGCGGCACGCGGCCTCGCGACCGCAAGGCCCAGCTCGCCGCCGTCGCGGCCGAACTGTTCCGCGCGCGCGGGTTCCACGGCGTCGGGATCAACGACATAGCCGCCGCGGCGGGCGTCACCGGACCCGCGCTGTACCGGCATTTCGCCGACAAGCAGGCGATCCTCGCCTACGTCGTGCTCGCCGGGATCGACGACATGGAGACGGCCACCGCGGCCGCGCTCGCCGATTCCGCACCGCCGCTGGAGCAGCTGGACGCCCTGCTCACCGGCCTCGCGACGCAGGCCGTCGAGCGCCGGGAGATCGCCGCGCTGTGGCGTTGGGAAGGTCCGCATCTGCCGCGCGAGCAGCGCCGCGAGATCCGCCGCCGGTCCGGCGCGGTGCTCGACGCGTGGACGAAAGCCCTGCTCACGCTGCGTCCGGAACTGTCGGTCGACGAGGCTGAGCTGCTGTGCTGGGCCGCGCTGTCGGTGTTCGGGAGCGTCGCGGTGCACCACACCTCGGTGGCGCGCAAACGCTTCGTGCCGCTGCTGGTCGAGCTGGCGTTGGACGTGCTCAACGTCTCGCTGCCGGTCCCGGCCGAGCCCGTGGCGCCGGTCGCGAGCAGCCTCGGCACGCCGTCCCGCCGCGAGCAGGTGCTGAGCGCCGCGACCGGGCTCTTCGCCGAACGCGGCTTCCACACGGTGAGCATGGAAGACATCGGCGCGGCGGCGGGCATCGCCGGACCCAGCGTGTACCGGCACTTCCCGAGCAAGGGCGCGCTGATGGTCGCGATCGGACACCGCGCGGCGGACCGGCTCGCACTGGCGGCCGAGCAAGCGCTGCAGGCACCCGACGAACGGTCCGCGCTAGGTCGGCTCGCGGCGTCGTATGTGCACATTCTGCTGCGCACGCCGGAACTGCTGGTGTCGTTCACGGCGGACCGGGTGACCATGCCGGAACGCGACAAAGCTGACCTGCGACGGGTCCAGCGCGACTACGTCGATCAATGGGTTTCCCTGCTGTGCGCGGTGTTTCCGGAGCTTCCGGCGCGCGAGGCGAAGATCCGGGTGCACGCTGCGCTGACCATCGCGAACGACCTGAGCCGGACCGGGCGGATCAAGAGCAGGCCGCACCTGCAGACGGAGCTCACGGCGGTACTGCACGCGGTTCTCGGGCTCGACTGAACGCTCTCCGCGAAACCGCTCCCGCCCCTCCCCCGGACGTGTAAGCATCTGCCGTGCCCACGAGACGGTTGCATCTGGTTCGCGCGGACGAAGGCCACCGCGTCACCACCCTCGAGCTTTTCTTCGACCTGGTCTTCGTCTACGCCATCACGCAGACGACCGAGCTGATGTCCGGGCACCTGAGCCTGCTCGGCCTCGGCGAGGGACTGCTGGTGCTGATGGTGCTGTGGTGGTGCTGGTGCAGTTACGCGTGGCTCGGCACGATGATCCACGTCGACCACGGGATCGCGCGGCTGGCGATGTTCGGCGCGATGGCGGTGATGTTCCTCGTCGCGCTCGCGGTGCCGCAGGCGCTCACCAACGAACCAGGCGGGCTCGACGGGCCGTTGCTGTTCGTCGCCTGTTACGCCGTCGTGCGGCTGCTGCACATCGTCGCCTACCTCGGCGCCGCCCGGCACGACGCCGGATTGCGCCGGGTGCTGCTGAAGATGCTGCGCGGGCTGCTCCCGAGCTTGGTGCTGCTGGCCGTCGCCGACGTTGTGGGCGGACCCTGGCAGCTGGTGCTGTGGGTGGTCGCGCTCGGGGTGGACTACCTCAACGTCTACCTGTCCGGCCCCGAAGGCTGGCGGCTGCATTCGCCCGCGCATTTCGCCGAGCGGTTCGGGCTGATCGTGATCATCGCGCTGGGCGAATCGGTCGTCGCGATCGGCATCGGGATCGGGCACGTGCCGATCACCTGGCTCGTCGCCGGGTCGGCGATCTGCGGGATCGCGCTCGCCGCCGGGATGTGGTGGACGTACTTCGACCTGGTCGCGAACGTCGCCGAGCGCCGGCTCGCCCGCGCCGAAGGCATCGCGCGGACCAAGCTCGCCACCGACTCCTACACCTATCTCCACCTGCCGCTGATCGCCGGAATCGTCCTCGTCGCGCTCGGGTTGAAGAAGACGTTCCTGTCCCTGCACACCAATCCGGCGGACGCGCTGCACGGCGTCGCGCTATGGGCGCTGACCGGCGGACTCGCCCTGTATCTGGTCGCCCTGAGCTCACTGCGGCGACGCAACCTCGGTACCTGGAACCGGCAGCGACTCGTGCTCGCAGTGGTGCTGCTCGCGCTCACGCCGTTGCTCGGAAACGTGCCCGCGGCCTTGCTGCTACTGATCGTCACGGCCTCGGTCTTGCTGCTCATCGCGTTCGAACGCACGTCGCTGGCCAGGCGGCCGGTGGTCGAGTGAGCCGGGCCGCACTGGCGGATTCCGCGTCGCCGCGTTAACCTACTCGTCAGTAGGTAACGCGAGGGAGATGCTGCATGGCTGCGCCAAGGAAACGAGACGCGATGGGCCTCGGCCTGGCCGCGCTCACCCGGTTGGCCGGGAGCAAGGCGATCGACCGGGTCGGGCTGCGCGGACCGGTGCAGAACCTGGTCAAGACGGGAACCCGGAGCGGTTTCCGCGCGGCGGGGGCCGCGACCAGGTCGTTCACCTCGGTCCAGCGGCTGGGCAAGCCGGCGCGGCTGGCGAAACCGGACGACCGCGGGCTGTTCGACCTCACACCGGACGAGGACCAGAAGCTCATCGTCGAGACGGTCGGCGAGTTCGCCGCCGAGCAGCTGCGCCCGGCCGCCGCGGACGCCGACGAGAAGCTCGCGGCACCGGAGGGTCTGCTGAGCCGCGCGGCCGAACTGGGCATCAGCCTCGTCGGCATCCCGGAGGAGCTGGGCGGCGCGGGCACGGAGCGTTCGGTCGTCACGAACGCGCTGGTCGCGGAGGCGCTCGCGCACGGCGACCTTGGACTCGCGGTGGCGGTGCTGGCCCCGTCGGCGGTGAGCACCGCGCTGGTCGCGTGGGGCGACGAGCAGCAGCAGGCCGATTACGTGCCCGCGTTCACCGGCGAGCAGGTGCCCGCCGCCGCGCTCGCGCTGCTGGAACGGACGCCGCTGTTCGACCCGTTCAAGCCCGCCACCAAGGCGAAGCGCACCCCGAAGGGCTACCAGCTCGACGGCGTGAAGTCGCTCGTCCCGCGCGCGGCGGAGGCTGAGCTGTTCCTCGTCTCGGCCGATCTGGAAGGCCGCGGACCGGCGCTGTTCCTGGTCGAATCGTCCAACGCGGGCGTGACGATCGAGTCCGAACCCGCGATGGGCCTGCGCGGCGCGGCGACCGGAAAGCTGCACCTGGAGAAGGTTTCGCTGCCCGCGGGCGCATTGCTCGGCGGCGGCAAGGCGGACGTTTTCACTGAGGTGGTAAGGCTTTCCCGGCTCGGCTGGGCCGCGCTCGCCGCGGGTGTCGGCAAGGCCGTGCTGGACTACGTCGTGCCTTACGTGAACGAGCGCACCGCGTTCGGCGAGCCGATCAGCCACCGGCAGGCAGTCGCGTTCTCGGTGGCGGACATCGCGATCGAACTGGAAGGCCTGCGCCTGGTCACGCTGCGCGCGGCTTCGCGGGCCGAGCAGGGCAAGGAATACGCGCGGGAAGCGGCGCTCGCCCGGAAGCTCGCGACGGACAAGGGCATGCAGATCGGCAACGCCGGCGTGCAGTTGCTGGGCGGGCACGGGTTCGTGAAGGAGCACCCGGTGGAGCGCTGGTACCGCGACCTGCGGGCGATCGGCGTGATGGAAGGCGCCGTCCTCCTCTGATCCTTTTTCTTGCTCCGAAAGGCAACTCATGATCAACCTGGAAGCTCCGAAGAAGGCCGGTGCGCTGATCAACCAGGCGTACCAGGCCGCGGCCGAGGTGTTCCGGCCGATCTCGCGCAAGTACGACCGCGCCGAGCACACCTATCCGTCCGAATTGGACATGTTCGCCGCGCTGCTGGACGGCCTGAACTCCTCCGGCGAGGGCGGTGCCGGCGCCGCTGGCGTGCGCCGGTCCGAAAAGGACAATGGTCCCAAGGGAAACCGCAACGGCGCCAACCTGAACGTGGTGCTCGGCACGATCGAAATGTGCTGGGGCGACGTCGGCCTGCTGCTGTCCATGCCGCGCCAGGGCCTCGGCAACGCCGCGATCGGCTCGGTGGCGACCGACGAACAGCTTGAGCGCTTCAAGGGCCTGTGGGCCGCGATGGCGATCACCGAACCCGGCTGCGGTTCGGACTCCGCCGCCATCACCACGACGGCCACCGAGGACGGCGACGACTACATCCTGAACGGCGAAAAGATCTTCGTGACGTCCGGCCAGCGCGCGGACGCCGTGGTGGTCTGGGCGACGCTGGACCGCACGAAGGGCCGCGCCGCGATCAAGTCGTTCGTGGTGGAGAAGGGCACGCCCGGCTTCGAGGTCGTGCGCGTGGAGCACAAACTGGGCATCCGCGCGTCCGACACCGCCGTGCTGCGCTTCGAGAACTGCCGCGTTCCGCGCGAAAACCTCTTGGGCACGCCGGAAATCGACACCGCCAAGGGCTTCGCCGGGGTCATGCAGACCTTCGACAACACCCGCCCTCTCGTGGCCGCCATGGCGATCGGCGTCGCGCGCGCGGCACTGGACGAGACTCGCCGTGTGCTGACCGAAGCTGGCGTTGTCATCGACTACGACCGCCCGGCGTTGACGCAGCACGCCGCGGCCGCGACTTTCCTGCAACTGGAAGCGGACTACGAGGCTGCGTATCTGCTGACGCTGGAGTCGGCGTGGATGGCGGACAACCGTCAGCCGAACTCGCTGCAGGCTTCCATGGCGAAGGCTAAGGCTGGCCGCACGGTCGTCGATGTGACGTTGAAGTGCGTCGAGCTTGCCGGGGCGTATGGGTATACGGAGGAATCGCTGCTGGAGAAGTGGTCCCGGGATGCCAAGATTCTGGACATCTTCGAGGGGACGCAGCAGATTCAGCAGCTGATCGTGGCTCGGCGGGTGCTGGGCAAGACCAGCGCACAGCTCAAGTAGTCCACCCGCTCGGCCCGTCTCGTGGAGGCGGGCCGAGCTATTCCACTTGCCGCTTCCCGGTGGATTGCCCAAAGAAATACCCCAGCACCAGCAGAAACGCGCTGGACAGCACCTGGTTGATCTCCACCGCGGCGAACATCGCGGCCACCACCGCGAGGCACATGATCAGCAGGATCGCCGCTCCGACATAGGTCGCGACGGATTCCTTCGCCAGGAAGTTCTGCCACACCTTGGCTTTCCGCTCGTACTTGTCGATGTCGGTGGCCATCGCCGCGGCCTCGACCTCGGCGATATTCCGGCTGGTTTCCTTCAGTTCGCCGTCGATCTCGTCGGTCTTGCTTTCGAATTCGCCGAGCAACCGGTGGAATTCCTCTTTCGTTCCGGCGTCGTCGACCCCGGACACCGCGTTTCTCAGCTTGCCGATCTCCTGTCCGACGGTCAGTCCGTTGATCAACTCGAGGATCTGCTCACGCCGCTCGAGGGCGATCTTCAAGGCACTGCGATGGGCATTCACCTTGCGGAGGGCGTCGGCACGCCCTTTCGACCCGCTTTCTGTCGCCAGTGCATCCTCGTGCAGCTCGAGTTTCTTCTGCTGCCGGACGATGATGTCGTCGAGCCGGACCAGCGACGCACGGAGGTCGTCGACTGACTGTTTCTCGAGCGACGAGCTGTCGAGCCCGCTGTCGATGAACTCCAGCTCCATCCGCCGTCTCAACCGGCCGTCCCGGTGATCCGGTTCTTCGAACTCGACAACACTGCGATCTTCTGGAACGCTCATAGTTATTGTCCGTTTGATCGAGTTGCGCAGCCCCTCTGCCGCCTGCGGTGACCCACGGATCGCGTGCGACCTGGCGTTTGTTGCGCACCGTCCTCAGCTGTCGCCGTTCTGAACCCGAATCGTGACAACAGCAGCAGTGCCACTGATTACGAAAAGCTCAGTCAAGCCAGTAATTAGCTAGCAAAAACGCAGCCAAGAGGCCTTATTCAAGCATTTTCGGCGGCTGCATCCAGCGCATCCAAAACCGCGTCCCCATTCGCGCGCGCCCACTCCGTCAGGGTGTGGATCGGCTCGATCAGCGTCGCTCCCAGCGGAGTCAGCTCGTACTCGACGCGCGGCGGCGCCTCGGCATACGCCTGACGCCGGACCAGCCCATGCGCTTCAAGCCGACGCAGCGTCTGGGTGAGCACTTTCCGCGAGATCCCGCCGATCAGCTCCACCAGGCCGCCGTGACGCACCGGCCCCTTGCTGAGGCCCGCGAGCACGACCACCGTCCACTTGTCGGCGATCAGCTCTACTGCCAGCCGCGCCGGGCAATCGGCGAGGAAGATTCCGCGGGAACCGCTCATGGAGTCCAAGGTACCTGCTGGTACCTATCGGAATCCTAGCCTGGTTTTCGTACCCCTCCAGAAACCAGGAGAGCCATGCGAGTCATCACCCAGCAGAAACTCGGCGGCCCCGACGTGCTCACGATCGTGGACGCGCCCGAACCCCGCCCATTGCCGACCGAAGTCCTAGTGCGGGTCAAGGCCGTCGGGCTGAATCCGTTGGAAGCACGGCTGCGCGACGGCGAGTTCCCGTTGCTCGGCCAGCCGCCGTTCGTGCTCGGCTGGGATGTCAGCGGCGTGGTCGAAGAGGCGTTGACCTGGCGGTTCCGGCCCGGCGACGAAGTATTCGGGATGCCGTTGTTTCCCCGCGCGGCCAACGCATACGCCGAGCTCGTGGCGGCACCGGCCTTGCATCTCATCCGCAAGCCGAAGGAGCTTTCGCACGTAGAGGCCGCGGCGTTGCCGATCGTCGGGCTCACGGCGTGGCAGGGGCTGGTCGACCTTGGCGAAGTCACCTCAGGCGACCGCGTTCTGATTCACGCCGGTGGCGGCGGGGTCGGGCACGTCGCGATCCAGATCGCGAAAGCCCTTGGTGCGCATGTAATAACGACGGCCAGCGAGAGCAAGCGGGAGTTCGTCGAGGGGCTCGGTGCCGACGAAGTCATCGACTACAAGAAGGTCGACTTCAGTGAAGTGGCGAGCGAAATCGACGTTGTTCTCGACACTCTCGGCGGCGACACCGTCGAGCGGTCCCACGGAGTGTTGCGGCCAGGCGGGCATCTGGTGACGGCGGTCGCCGAGGAGGACACCGAGCTGATCGCGAAGTACGAGGCAGCGGGAATGCGGTTCAGCGGCATCGGAGTCGAGCCGGATCCGGTCGCGCTGCGCGAGCTGGTCGCGCTCGTCGAGCAGGGCAAGCTCAGGGTCCACGTGCAGGAGACGTTCCCGTTCGAGCGCATCGCCGACGCGCATCGGCTGCTCGACGGCGGTCACCTCCAGGGCAAGGTCGTCCTCACAGTCGACTCAAACCTCCAGCACGATCCGGCCGCACGCCTCGCCTGATTCCTGCAATCGGTGCGCTTCGGCGGCCGACGACAGAGGCAGGCGAGTGCCGACCCGGGGGCGAAGGATTCCGGTGGACAGGGCCCGGTTGATAACCCGGGCAGCGGAACCCAGCGCGGTGACACCGGCGTTGCTGATGGCGAAACCGCGGATGCTCGCGTCGCGCGTGTACAGCTGGCCGATCGGCAATGTCGGTGTCGACTCCATTCCGGCCATCGCGATGATGCGGCCGCCACGAGACAAGAGCGGCACCGCCGAAACCAGGTCGTGAACGCCCGCGTTGTCCCACAACAGATCCACCGTGGGGAGTTTGCGGTAGAGGTCGGGATCGGTGTAGTCGAAAACCTCGTCGGCACCGCATTCCCGGCACCATTCCGCGTCGTCGGCGCGGGCGGTCGCGATGACGCGCAGGCCGGCGGTCGAAGCAAGTTGGACGACGGCGCTGCCGACACCGCCGCCCGCGCCGAGCACCGCGATCGTCTCGCCGTAACCGGCGTCGGCGTGCTCGAAAAGGCCAAGGTACGCGGTGGCGGCGGTGTGCAGAACGGCGACGGCGTCGTCGGAAACCCCGTCCGGCAAGCGATACAGCCGATCCTCGGGAACCGCGCAGTACTCGGCGAAGGATCCCTGCCGGCCGTCGTGGCCGAGGCTGTTGCACCACACGCGGTCACCGGGAGCGAAGCGGTTTACTGGCGACGAGACAACGGTGCCCACCAGGTCCCGGCCGATGACAAACGGGAAAGAAACCTCGGTGGGATACGCGCCGGAACGGATGAAAGTGTCGACGTGGTTCACCGTCACCGCGGAGACCTTCACCAGCACCTCGCGCGGCCCCGGCTCGGGGTCTGGAAGCTGACCGACCTTGATCTCGGAACTGTCGCCGAGCGACGTCACGTATGCAGCGATCACCGGCCCACGGTACCGCCGGTTTATTACCGACTTCGCGCGCATATCGGATTGATCTCCGCTGCCCGGAATCCGCGCGAAAAAGCCCGGAAATGCCCTAATCTGCCCGGCATGACCGCTCCGGTGGCGCCGGCCGACCTCAAACAGGCCCGCATCTTCATGTGGATCCAGGTCGCGCTGAGCGCGATCGGGCCGCTGCTGCTGGCCGGGATGGCCGGCGTTTCGCTGGTCGACCTGATCAGCCTCACCCAGCTCTACATCGTGATCACCTACGCCACCGCCATCGCGCTCGCGGTGTGCGCCGTCGTATTGCCGAAGCGCCAGCAATGGGCCTACGTGACCGCCGCGGTCATCGAAGGCCTCCTGGTGCTCAACAGTCTGGTCACGCTGCTCAGCAAGGGCCTGCCCGGCATTCTGCCGCTGATTTTCGCCGGGCTCGCCCTGCGCGCGCTGCTCACCCGCGACGTGCGGACGTGGTTCTTCCCGCCGCAGCCCTCAGCCAGCTGACCGGTCGTCCAGGAATTCGTCGAGGTACCGCCAGGTCGTGCCCCGCGCGCGACGGCCGGTGAGCACGCCGAGGTGCCCGCCGGGCGCGGTGCGGAACCGGACCTCCGGCGCGTTTTCCAGCAGCTGCACCACGCGTTCCACCGACGCCCGCGGCGCGATGGTGTCGTTTTCGCCCGCCACCACCAGCATCGGCGTCTTCACGTCGGACAGGCTGATCTTGCGCCCGTTCAGGTCGACGGTGCCCTCGGCGAGGTCGTTGGTGCGGAACAGGCGGTGGTACAGCTGGCCGAACGTCCGCCCGGGATAGGCGTACATGTTGCCCATGAAGTGGTCCACCGCCTCGATCTGCGCGAGGTAGTCGCGGTCGTCGAGATTTTTCAGGATCGCCAGCGGTTTCGTGATTTCCTTGGAAATCCCGGTGGCCCGGAACACCCGGGTGACCAAATAGGACGGTGCGCCGCCGAACACCCGGTAGACCGGCGTGAGCAGGTGCCCGCCGGTCAGGTCCACGAGCGGGCGGAACGGCGCGACGATCGGGATCGCGGTGAAATCGACCGGCGAGCCGACCGCGGTGATCGATTCGATCGGCAGGTCCGGCTGGTCCGCGCTGACGAGCATGGAGAAAATCCCGCCGAGCGACCACGACACCAGGTGCACGCCCTGTCCGCCGGCGTCCTCGCTGACCTTCCGGATCGCCCTCGGCAGCACCTCGTCGATCCAGTGCTCGATGCCGAGGCGGCGGTCGGAGAACGCGACCATCCCGTAGTCCACGAGGTAGGTCGGCCGTCCGCCCTCCACCAGGTGCTCGATGAGGCTGCAGCCGCGGCGCAGGTCGAAGCACAGCGCGGGCGCGGCCAGCGGCGGCACCAGCAGCACCGGCGGGCCGGAGACCTCGGACGCGCCGTGCGTCATCCGGTACACCGACCGGTTGGGCCCCTGGTCGATCAGCACTCGCGGCATCGGCCGCAGATCGGCGACCCCACCCTGGAAAACCTTGCCCACGACATTGGCCGCCGCGGCAGCCAACCGGGCCGGTGGGGAAACCATTCAGTGCCTCCTGGAACTCGTCGTCTGCCGGG
Source organism: Amycolatopsis sp. NPDC003676 (assembly GCF_053587275.1). Taxonomy (NCBI): domain Bacteria; kingdom Bacillati; phylum Actinomycetota; class Actinomycetes; order Pseudonocardiales; family Pseudonocardiaceae; genus Amycolatopsis; species Amycolatopsis sp. NPDC003676. Next base: position 10,359 of record NZ_JBSFNS010000036.1, on the reverse strand, counting down.
CATCTTGCCGTGCGCGCGGGCGCGGCATCAACACGCCACTCCCGCAAGCACCCGGCAAGCGCACGTCCACCTCAGACGCTCCCACCAGGCGGGACGGACGGCGCGCTCCGGGCAGCCCGGCTCTCGTACTCGGCGCGCTCGGGCGAATGCGCGGCGGACGCCAGCAATTGATCGCCGCCGAGCGCGCGCACCAGCCATTCGCCGAACGCGCGCGGGAACAACCGCGTGATCCGGCCGGTCAGATCGAGCGATTTCGGCACGAATACGTCGAACTTCGGCCGCTCCAGCGCGTCGACGATCGCCGCCGCGACGTCTTCCGGCCCGACCGATTTGATGAACCGCGCTTCGCCCAGCCCCGACGCGAGCTCCGTGCGCACCACGGCGGGCATCACGCACGACACCTCGACGCCGGTGCCGCGCAGCTCCAGATGCACCGCCTCGGACAGCCCGACCACAGCGTGTTTCGTGGCGCAATACGTGGCCGCCCCGGCGAATCCGGACTTTCCGGCCATCGACGCCACGTTCACGATGTGCCCGCGCCCGCGCGGCTTCATCCGTTTGACGGCCTCGCGCGTGCCGTGCACGACCGCGTGGACGTTGATCTCCAGCAGCCGCCGGGTGGCCGCGTCGTCCTCCTCGTCCAGCGGCGAGAGCGGCATGATCCCGGCGTTGTTGATCAGCACGTCGATCGGCCCGATGGTGCTTTCGACGTCGTCCAGGAACGCGGTGAAGGCGGCCGTGTCGGTGACGTCCAGCGGCGACGCGACCACGTCCGGACCCAGCTCACCAGCGGTTTTCTCGGCCCGGACCCGGTCGAGGTCGCCCAGCACGAGCCGGGCGCCGCGCCGGTGCAGCGCGGCGGCGGTGGCCGCCCCGATGCCCTGCGCGCCGCCCGTGACGACGACGACCTTTCCGGAGAGCGACTGCCTGGCCATGGCGGACTCCTCGGTCTATTGACACTTAGCCAATATCGTCCTCCGGATCAGTCCGGGCCGCTATCCCCCAACCCGTTGCTCGAGAACCTGGCCGAGCCAGCCGTCGACGGTGAACTGCTCGGTCGGCTTGAAGCCCTGGCTCTCGTAATAGCGCGGCAGATCGCCGTCGCCGCCCGCCCAGCAGTCGACGCGCACGAGGTCGATCCCACGCCGTTTCGCCTCGTCCATCGCGTGCCGCAACAGCCGCGAACCGACCCGATGCCCGGTGAACTGGCGGGAAGTGATCAGCAGCCGGACGTACAGCTCGGGCTCGTCGACCTGCGGCGCGTACGGCATCGCTTGGCCGAGAATCAGCGCGCCCGCGGGTTTTCCGTCGATCTCCGCCATCCGGAGCTCGGGATCGGCCGCGTACTCGCGCACCCGCTCGACCCGCTTCGGGATGGTGCTCCACGGCTTTGTGCCCCATTGGCCCGCGCTGCCCCGCGCGACCAGCCATGCGACGGCGTCGTCGAAAAACCCCAGCAATACGTCTGCGTCTCCGGCAACCCCAGGCCGGATAGTGAACTCCATGGCTCCACAATAAGGACAGGTGAAGCAGCGCCGCCGGGACTCCGCCCGGACGCCCCGGCGGCGCTGGGTCTCAGGCGCCGACCCCGAGGTGGCGCGCGATCAGCATCTTCTGGACCTCGCTGGTGCCCTCGCCGATTTCCAGGATCTTCGCGTCGCGGTAGAAGCGGCTGACCGGGAATTCGTTCATGAAGCCGTATCCGCCGAAGATCTGCGTGGCGTCACGGGCGTTGTCCATCGCCGCGTTCGACGCCACCAGTTTCGCGATCGACGCTTCCTTCTTGAACGGTTCGCCGCGCAGCATCTTCGACGCCGCCTGGTAATACGCCAGCCGCGCGGTGTGCGCACGCACTTCCATGTCCGCGATCTTGAACTGAATGGCCTGGTACTCGCCGATCCGGTGGCCGAACGCGACGCGGTCCTTCGCGTACTTCAGGCATTCGTCCACGCAGCCCTGCGCGAGACCGACGCTCAGCGCGGCGATCGCCACCCGGCCCTCGTCCAAAATGGACAGGAACTGCGCATAGCCGCGGCCCCGCTTGCCCACCAGGTTCTCGGCGGGCACCCGGACGTCCGAAAAGGACAGTTCGTGGGTGTCCGAGCAGTTCCAGCCGACCTTCGAGTACTTCGGGGCCACCGCGAAACCCGGCGTGCCGGACGGGACGATGATCGCCGAGATCTCCTTGCGGCCGTTCTCCATCACGTCGGTGACCGCGGTGACGGTGACCAGCTTCGTGATGTCCGTACCAGAGTTGGTGATGAACGCCTTGCTGCCGTTGATGATCCACTCGTCGCCGTCGAGCCGGGCGCGCGTGCGGGTGGCCCCGGCGTCGGAGCCGCCGCCCGGTTCGGTGAGGCCGAATCCGCCGAGCGCCTCGGCCGTCGTCAGCATGGGCAGCCAGGTTTCCTTCTGCTCCTGGGTGCCGAAGCGGTAGATGGGCATCGCGCCGAGCGAAACCCCCGCCTCCAGCGTGATCGCGACCGAGGAGTCGACCCGCGCCAGCTCCTCCAGCGCGAGGCACAGCGCGAAGTAGTCGCCGCCCATGCCGCCGAATTCCTCCGGGAACGGCAGGCCGAACAAGCCCATTTCGCCCATTTTGGCGACCAGTTCGTACGGGAATTCTTCCTTCTCGTACAGCGGGCCGATCACCGGCGCGACCTCGGCCTGCGCGAAGTCCTCGACCGTCTTGCGGAGCGCCTCGTATTCCTCGTCCAGCCGGAAGTCGATCACTGCTTCTCCTCTGCTGCGCTCACGACGGCAAGCGTCTCGTCGAGCGCGACCTGCTGGCCGACCCGCACCGAAAGCTCAGTCACCACACCGTCGATCGGCGCGGTCACGGTGTGCTCCATCTTCATCGCCTCGACGACCAGCAGCGGCGTACCCGCGCTCACCACGTCGCCTTCGGCGGCCTTGACCACCAGCACCGTTCCCGGCATCGGGCTCTTCACCGGACCAGCACCCGCCGCCTCGCCGCGCGAGGAGAGCGTGAATTCCTGGTCGGCGAACGCGAACGACTGGCCTTCGCGGGCCAGCCACACTGTCCGTTGTGGACCGTCGGCGCAGCGGTACCGCTCCACCCCGTTGGCCCGGCGCACCTCGAGCAGATCGCCTTCGCGGCGGGCGGAAACGCGTACCGGCTCGGCGTCGTCCACCTGCACCGAAGCGTCCGACGGCGTGCCCTCGACCCGCACGACGGCCTGGTTTTCCCCGGTCCGCAAGCGGAAAGTGATCCCGCCGGGGCCGCTGAGCCGCCAGCCGTTCGGGATGTCCCACGGGTCCACGACCGCACCCGTCGGCTGCAGCGAAATCAGCCGATCCATTGCGGCGGCGACGAAAAACCCGGCCGGGACTTCCGAGGAGACCAATTCGGACAGTCGCCGGTCCACCAGTTCGGTGTCCAGCTTTCCGGCGCGGACGTCCTCGTCGGCCAGCAAACCGCGCAGGAACGCGATGTTCGTGCCGAGGCCGAGCAACGCGATGTCGGCCAGCGCGCGGTCCAGTTTCTGCAACGCCGACGCCCGGTCCGGGCCGTGCGCGATGATCTTCGCCAGCATCGGGTCGTAGTTCGACCCGACCACCGCGCCGACCGACATCCACGAGTCCACTCGCACACCGTCGCCGGAGGGCTCGTGCACGGCCAGCACCGTGCCGCCGGTCGGGATGAACCCGCGCGCCGGATCTTCGGCGTAGACCCGGGCTTCGACCGCGTGCCCGTCGAGGCGCACGTCGTCCTGCGTCAGTCCGAGTGGCTCCCCTGCCGCCACCCGCACCTGCCAGGACACCAGGTCGAGACCAGTCACCATTTCCGTGACCGGGTGCTCGACCTGCAGCCGGGTGTTCATCTCCATGAAGAAGAACTCGTCCGGATTGTGCGCGGACATGATGAACTCGACCGTGCCCGCGCCGACGTAGCCGACCGACCGCGCGGCTTCCGCGGCCGCCGCGCCCATTTTCGCCCGCGTGGCCTCGTCGAGCAGCACCGACGGCGCTTCCTCGATGATCTTCTGGTGCCGCCGCTGCAGGCTGCACTCGCGCTCGCCGAGATGCAGCACAGTGCCGTGCGTGTCAGCCAGAACCTGGATTTCGATGTGCCGCGGGGTGGTGACGAACCGCTCCATCAGCAACGTGTCGTCGCCGAACGAACTCTTCGCTTCCCGGCGCGCGGACTCGATCGCAGCAGCCAATTCGGACTCTTCGTGCACCAGGCGCATGCCCTTGCCGCCACCGCCCGCGGACGGCTTCAGCAGCAGCGGATAGCCGACTTTCGCCGCCGCTTCGGCGAACCCGCCCTCCGGAATGTCCACATCGGACGCTCCGGGCACCACCGGAACCCCGGCCGCGGACACCGTGGCCTTCGCCCGGATCTTGTCGCCCATCTTGTCGATCGCTTCCGGCGGCGGGCCGATGAACACCAGCCCGGCCTCCGCGCAAGCCCGCGCGAACGCGGTGTTCTCGGCGAGGAAGCCATAGCCAGGGTGCACAGCCTGCGCGCCGGTTTCCTTTGCCGCCGCGACAATCGCCGGGATCGACAGGTAGCTCTTCGCCGCTTCGGCCGGGCCGAGGCGCACCGCGGTGTCGGCCTCGCGCACGTGCTTGGCGTCGGCGTCCGCGTCGCTGTACACCGCGACCGAACGGATCCCGAGCGCACGCAGCGACCGGATTACGCGAACCGCGATCTCGCCGCGGTTGGCAACCAGAACAGTCTCGAACACGCTCATCACATCCGGAAGACGCCGTAGTTGACCTCGGGCAAGGGCGCGTTGGCCGCGGCCGACAGCGCGAGCCCGAGCACCGTGCGGGTGTCCGCCGGGTCGATCACGCCGTCGTCCCACAGCCGCGCGGTGGAGTAGTACGGGCTGCCCTGTTCCTCGTACTGCTCGCGGATCGGGTCCTTGAAGGTCTCTTCGTCCTCTGTGGACCATTCGCCGCCGCGGCCCTCGATCGCGTCGCGGCGCACCGTCGACAGCACCGACGCCGCCTGCTCGCCGCCCATCACGGAAATCCGCGCGTTCGGCCACATCCACAGGAAGCGCGGCGAATACGCCCGCCCGCACATGGAGTAGTTGCCCGCGCCGAAGGAGCCGCCGATGATCACGGTGAACTTCGGCACCCGCGCGCACGCCACCGCGGTCACCATTTTCGCGCCGTGCTTGGCGATGCCGCCCGCCTCGTACGCGCGCCCGACCATGAAGCCGGTGATGTTCTGCAGGAATACCAAGGGAATCGAGCGCCGGTCGCACAGTTCGATGAAGTGCGCGCCCTTCATCGCGGACTCGGCGAACAGCACGCCGTTGTTCGCGATGATGCCGACCGGGTGGCCGTGGATGTGCGCGAAGCCGGTGACGAGCGTCGAGCCGTATTCCTTTTTGAACTCCGCGAACCGGCTGCCGTCGACGACGCGGGCGATGACCTCGCGCACGTCGTACGGGGTGCGCGAATCCGTCGGCACCACGCCGTACAACTCGCGCTCGTCCACCGCGGGCGGCTCGATCGCCTTGACGTCCCACGGCCGCGGCGTGCGCGGGCCGAGCGTGGAGACGATGTCGCGGACGATGCGCAGCGCGTGCGCGTCGTCATCCGCGAGGTGGTCGGTGACGCCGGACTGGCGGGCGTGCACGTCGCCGCCGCCCAGTTCTTCAGCGGTGACGACCTCGCCGGTCGCGGCCTTCACCAGCGGCGGGCCGCCGAGGAAAATAGTGCCCTGATTGCGCACGATGACCGCTTCGTCGCTCATCGCCGGGACGTACGCGCCGCCAGCGGTGCACGAGCCGAGCACGGCGGCGATCTGCGGGATGCCGCGCGCGGACATGGTGGCCTGGTTGTAGAAGATCCGGCCGAAGTGCTCGCGGTCCGGGAAAACCTCGTCCTGGCGCGGCAGGAACGCGCCGCCGGAGTCGACCAGGTAAATGCACGGCAAGTTGTTGTGCAGCGCGACTTCCTGCGCCCGCAGGTGCTTCTTCACCGTCAGCGGGTAGTACGTGCCGCCCTTGACCGTGGCGTCGTTCGCGACGATCACGCATTCGCGGCCGGACACGCGCCCGATCCCGGTGATGATGCCCGCGGACGGGGCCTCGTCGTCGTACAGCCCGGTCGCGGCGAGCGGGGAAAGCTCGAGGAACGGCGATCCCGGGTCCAGCAGCGTGTCCACCCGGTCGCGCGGCAGCAGCTTGCCGCGTTCCACATGGCGGGCGCGCGACTTCTCCGGCCCGCCGAGCCGGGCGGCGGCGAGCCGCTTGTGCAGATCCTCGACCAATTCGCCGTGCGAAGTGACGCTACGGGTGAAGGTGTCGCTGCTGCGATCCGCGGAACTGCGCAGTACCGGCGTGTCCATGACTCTCCGTCGAGACGTTAGCGGTCGTTAACTCCGGACCCGATGTTAGTGGCCGTTAACCCCGCTGTCCAGTCCAGCCCACAGCGCCCCAATGTGGCATTGGGTGCATGTGACGCACCCAATGTGGCGTTCGGTGCGTCTGACGCACCCAATGCCACATTGGGGCGGCCACGAGTGAGTGAAGAGAAGGCGGCGGTCAGCCCGCTACGGCGTCCGAGATCCAGCCGGCCACCGGCAGATCCCGTTCGAGGCATTCGACCGACAGCCGGATCGTCCAGCGCAACGCCTGCAACAGCAGGCTGTCCACCTCGTTCGGGGCGGCGCTCGCCAACGCGATCTCGACCTGTTCGCGGGCGGCGGCGGTATTGCCGTGCACTTCGGCGAGCAGCGTGCGGACGGCGGTGCGGACCGGCGGATCGGCCTGGTCGATCGAAACCTCTTCGCCCGCCTCGTCGAAAACCTGCACCTTGACCGGGGCGGTGCCGCCGTCACCGAGCGTGGACACCATCGCGCTGCACTCGCCGAAGAGCAGCAGCATCAGCTCTTTCGTCTCCTCGTCGCGTTCGCCCGGCTCCTGCGACGAGGGCGTGACCTCTTCCAGCGCCTCCGTGTCCTCGCCAAGACTGATGGCGACGAGCGCGCGCTGTGCCTTCTCGACGAGCCGCTGCTCGCCCTCGCTCCGGTCCGCGGTCACGTGCCTATCAAACACCAGACCGGCGGTCGGCGGGATACCCCGGATCGCGGCCTCAGCCCGCCGCGGAAAGGGCGCCCAGCGCGAGCCGGCACAGCAGATCGGCGAGCGCGCCGTCACCGAGATGGCGGTTGTAGGGCGTCGAGTTGATCAAGCCGAACACGGCGTGTGCCGCCGAGCGCGCCTGGCGTTCGCCGAGGCCGGGCACAGCTTCGCGAATCGCCCGCACCCACACCTCGACGTACTGCCGCTGGAGCGCGCGCACCTGCTTGCGGTCACCGTCGGTGAGATTCGCGAGATTGCGCTCCTGCACGGTGATGAGCGAGGGGTGGTCGAGCGCGAAGTCGACGTGGAACCGGACGAGCGCGGCGAGCAGCTCGTCCGGGGTGCCGCCCGCTTCGGCGCGCTGGGTGCCGCCTTCGAGCAGGTAGTGGCTGATCGAGTTGAGCATTTCCCCGAGAATCGCGTCCTTGCTGCGGAAATGCCGGTACAGCGCGGGACCGGAGATGCCGACGGCCGCGCCGATGTCGTCGATGCCGACGCCGTGGAAACCGTGGTGGGCGAACAGCTCGGCGGCGGCGGTGAGGATCTGTTCCCGTCTGTTCGGCTTCGCGCCGTTCACCAGTGGGAGGGAATTCGCCGACATCCGCACATAGTAGGTCCCGCGGTTAGCGAGCGCTAACTTCCCGCCCTACTTCCTGCTTGAGCCAAGTGGACGCACCCGGATTTCAGGGGTGTCTCGTGGGGATTGCACCTGGTAAAGCTTTACCGCGTCAAGCTGTCACGACAGGAGTGACCTATGGCTGCAACCACCCGTCAACCATCACGACGCATCCTTCGGATGTGCGCGGCCCTGGGGGTCGCTCTCGCTGCCTCGCTCGGCTTCGCCACCGGTGCGAGCGCTGCGTCGCAAAACTACGTCGCGCTCGGCGACTCCTACTCCTCCGGAGTGGGCGCCGGGAGCTACGGGGATTCCGGCAGCTGCAAACGCAGTGCCAACGCGTACGGCCAGCTGTGGGCCAACGCCCACTCCGGCACCAATTTCACCTTCCTCGCCTGTTCGGGCGCGAAGACCGGCGACGTGCTGAACCAGATCAGCTCGATGCCGTCCAACGCCACCTTGATCACGCTCACCGTGGGCGGCAACGACGCCGGCTTCACCGACGTGATCAAGACGTGCACGCTGGGAAGCGACCAGACCTGCGTCGACCGGGTCAACACCGCCAAGACGTATGTCCAGAACACCCTGCCCGGCTTGCTGGACAAGGTGTACTCGGCGGCCAAGAGCAAGGCTCCCGGGGCTTCGCTGGTCGTTTTGTCCTACCCGCGCTTCTACACCGTGCCGGGTTCGTGCAGCGTCGGGCTGAGCGACACGAAGCGGTCGGCGATCAACTCCGGGGCGGACACGCTGGCTTCGGTGATTTCGTCCCGGGTTTCCGCTGCGGGCGGGAAGTTCGTGGACGTGCGGTCGGCGTTCGTCGGGCACAACATCTGCTCGGCGGCCAGCGACTACCTGCACAGCTTGACCTGGCCGGTGGACGAGTCGTACCACCCGACTGCCGCCGGGCAGCGGGGCGGCTACTACTCGCCGCTGACCTCGGCGATCGGCTGACGTTTCGCTGAGATTCGGGAAGGCCGCCTTGAGTTCGCTCAAGGCGGCCTTTCTCGCGGCTCAGCCCAGCAAGGTCTTGACCAGCGCGGCGATCTGCTCGGTCTCGATGAGGAACGAGTCGTGGCCGTACGGCGAAGTCAGCATCGTGGCCTCGCCGCCGACTCCCGCCGCGATCTCGTGCGACTGGTACGGCGGATAGAGCCGGTCGCTGTCCACCGCAGCGACCACTGTGCGCGCGGTGACCCGGCCCAAGGCGGCGGCGACCCCACCGCGGTCGCGGCCGACGTCGTGGGTGTTCATGGATTCGGTGAGCACCACGTAGGAACCCGCGTCGAAGCGGTGGACGAGCTTGTCCGCGTGATGGTCCAGATAGGACTCGACCGCGAATCGCCCGCCGGCCAGCGGATCCTCGTCCGGCTGCGGCCGGTTCCCGAAACGCGTCTCCAGTTCGGGTTCGCAGCGATAGGTGACGTGCGCGATCCGCCGGGCCACACCCAGTCCGCGGTACGGGCCTTCAGCGGCGGTGTAGTAGTCGCCGCCTCGCCAGGCCAAGTCGCCTCGGATCGCGTGGAGTTGGGGTGCGGCCCAAGCGATTTGCTCGGCGGACGCGCGCGCGGTCGAAGCGAGAACGAGCGCCGAGGCAACACGATCGGGTTGAGTTACGGCCCATTCGAGAGCCCGCATCCCGCCCATCGAACCGCCCGCGACGGCAGCCCAGCGTTCGATGCCGAGCGCGTCCGCGAGTGCCGCTTCGGCGTTGACCTGATCCCGGACGGTCAGAGCCGGGAATCGGCTGCCCCACGCCTCACCGTCCGGGGCGAGCGAGGACGGGCCTGTCGACCCCTGACAGCCGCCGAGGACGTTAGGGGCCACGACGAACAGCTCGCCGGTGTCGAAAGCCTTGCCGGGACCGATCAGTCCGTCCCACCATCCGGGACTCGGATGCCCGGGTTCGGCGGGACCGGCGGCGTGGCTGTCGCCGGTGAGAGCGTGCTCGATGAGGACGGCGTTGGACCCGTCGGAGTTGAGCGTTCCCCACGTTTCGAACGCGAGGGTGTAGCTGGGCAGGCTGGCGCCGGCCTCCAGCGCGAGTGCGCCGGGGCCGGTGAACCAGTGCCGTCTGCCGGGTGGGTCCCCCGCCCGCCACGCGCCGGTGACGGGCGGGAGACTCGCGCCGGGATCGGTCACAGCGCCGCCTTGGCAGCTCGGAAGCCTGCCTCGAGGTCGGCCTTCAGGTCCTCGATTCCTTCCAGTCCGACGGCGAGCCGCACGAGACCCGGGGTGACGCCGGCGGCGACCTGCTCCTCGGGGCCGAGCTGGCTGTGCGTGGTCGACGCCGGGTGCACGATCAGGCTGCGCACGTCGCCGAGATTCACCAGCTGGCTGTGCAATTCGGTGCCGTCGACGAACTTCCGGCCCGCCTCGACGCCGCCGCGCAGCTCGAACGACAACACCGCGCCGGCACCGCGCGGCAGGTACTTCTGCGCCGCCGCGTGATACGGGCTCGACGGCAGACCGGCGTAGTACACCTTCTCGACTTCGTCGCGCTCTTCCAGCCATTCCGCAAGAGCCAGCGCATTGGTGGAGTGCCGCTCCACGCGCAGCGACAGCGTCTCGATGCCCTGCAGGATCAGGAAGCTGTTCAGCGGGGCGATCGCCGCGCCGGTGTCGCGCAGGATCTGCACGCGCGCCTTCGCCGCGAACGCACCCGGGCCAAGCGCC